>PWHU01000023.1 GCA_003555395.1 Thermoplasmata archaeon | reverse complement strand
CTCGATCGCTAGTGGTCTATTCAGCGGCTCGTTATCGTTGCCACAGTTGGATGAAAACGTACATGTAGGACATCCTTTCACACTTCGACACGAACACTTTTCGAACCTTTCTTTTGCCTTCTCTGCAAGCTCAGAAAATCTTTCAAAGGCGTCGTACACGAAACCTACACCACCTTCTACTCCGTCATATAAGAAGACAACACCCCCTTCCTCTGAAACGTCATAGTGATCTTTTGTAGACATACCGCCAACGTCTTTTTGATCTATGAGCATCAGAACAGGTAGCATGTTGATAAGACCGTGTTCAGCGGCGTGAAGAGCTCCTTCGTAGGCGGCTTTACGAGCCCCTTTACTTTCGTCTTTTGCTTTGACCTTGTTCTCTACAGAAGCGGGTATCTCGGCCCAGATCAATTGTGTGTCAAGAGTGATCGGTTCTAAACCGGTATCTTCAATGCCGATCACGTTATCGTTTGATAATTTTTTCTTCTTGTATTTGAAATAGTGTATCGAGACGGTACCTTTTCCTTTGTGAAGCTTAATATTTCCAACGTCTTTGACTTCCTCACTCTTTATATCATATATGTTCGTCCTTCTTAGGGTAGTAGTATAGTGATCCGTATCGGCCGGTTCCAATACCACTGAAGGTTGAACTCCCTGATCGAATTCCACCACCTTGTAATATTCTCCTCTGTGTAGGTAGATCGCTCCAGGATGGAAATCTCGATAGGCCCTGTTTTTTTCTATATCGGGGAGAGACTTCACGCTTCCATCCTCTTCTCTCAAATAGACTTCAAAAGTTTCATGGCCAGCGGCATAAAGGTTTATATCTTCATGGGGGAAATCGTTCTTAGCGTATCTACACCCCGTTCTGAGGTCGCCGTAAAGGCTTCCTTCCTCTTTCCACATATTCACTGCCATCCCAAGTTTGGGAGGAAAGAGACCTATGTCTTCTTCCCTGAGAGGGAGCTCGGCGGAGGCGGCTAAAATATGCTTAGAAAATACTTTATTGTTAGAAAGATCGATCACCGCGTCTTCAATACTTTTCTCTAACAGATGATCGGGATTTTCGACGATGTACTGGTCAAGTGAACTGTTGAAAGGCACGAGTACCGAAACGACTTTTTCTCCTTCACCACCGGGACCTCTTCCCGCGCGCCCGATCTGCTGCCAGAAATCTATCCTACTTCCTGGATAACCTGACAATATGGTCGCATCGATACTCCCTATGTTTATACCCAATTGAAGCGCGGTGGTGGAAACGACTCCATCCACCTCTCTTCTCTTCAACTTCCTTTCGGTAACTCTCCTCTTTTCTTTAGTATGGCCCGCATGGTAAGGGACCACTTTTTTTCCCAGATCACCATACATTTCTTTCAATCTCTCTTTTGTCCACATACAGTCGAGTTCAGCCATCTTACGAGAAGGGGCGAACATCAAGGTCTGCAGACGTTTGTCCACTAGATGAGCTAGGAGGTCGCTGCTCTCACGGTGCGTACTCTTTTTTTCGTTCAATTCTTCTTCCAATTTTGGAGGATCCCAGAAGATCAATTCTCTAGCACCGCTTCCGCTTCCGTCTTCATCGATAACAGAAAAGTTCTTCCCTACCAAATTTTTCGAATGTTCTTCAGGATTTCCTAGAGTCGCGCTAGACAGTATGAATTTAGTCCCCCCAGTATAGTATTCCACCACACGTCTCAAGCGTCTGATCACCCAGGACACGTTCATCCCGAAAAGACCGGTGTAGTGATGTGCTTCGTCGATGATCACGCCCTTCAGTCTCTGGTAAAAGGAGCTCCAGAGTTCATGATGGTTAAGGTACAAGTTCAGCCCGGTAAAATTGGTGAGTATCATGTCCGCATCCTCTCTAACCTCTCTTTTCCGTTCCGAACTGACATCGCCGTCGTATATGCCTAGTTTAACTTCAAGGTCCAAAAGTGAGAATATCTCCTGCAGCTCCACTTTCTGATCCCGTGTCAGCGCCTTTGTCGGGAACAAGGCCAAAAAAGTCGAGGATTCGTCGACATAAAAATTATTTGCGGCACAGAGTGCGTAAGCTAATGTTTTACCACTGGCGGTACCCGTGGTAAGACACACGTTCTCTCCGTTCAAGAACCCGTCTATGGTCCTCGCTTGATGCGAGTAGAGTTTGATATCTTTCCCAGAGAGTTTTTTACGAAGGTCCTGGTGCAGCATTTCGCTTACTTCGTGATCCGGTTCATCAGGGGGCAAAGAAGTGGAAAAGGTCACCTGCCCTTGATAATCAGGAAAATCCGATATCAACCGGTCAAAGTTTACGGTCATCATACGATAAAAAAGTGGAAAGGATAAGGACTTTATGGTGTCATTGTTCTGACTGGTTGTTTCTCTCCCATATCCCCAAGGTCCTTCTAGTGCCCCACAAACTGCTTATCTCCGAAACAACCAGTACTTTTTCATACACGTCTATGACGTTGAAAGAATTTCCGAACAAGCTCCTTTGGTAGATGCTGCTCAATGAGTTTGCGTTTACGACAACAGTTTTTCCCACTTGAGCCGCGAAGGGATGTGAGGAAGTGCCTGTAAGTATAAGTTCTACTTGCTCGTCAACAGCTTCACGTAAAAAGTCTCCACTGTCTTCTAGAAGACCCTTTTCTCTTGCGTGCGGTATCGGTAGAACATTGTGATGAAGGAATATACACTTAAAAGATTCATCTCTTTGGTTCAACTGGTAAAACAATCTTTCTCGCTGTACTTCACCTATTATCCCCTCGGGAGTATCATACTGTGCGGAAGATATACCCTTGATATAAACATCATCCGCAGTAAAATCCTGGTCTATATCTCCGAAGTGATCCTCATAAAGATCGTATCCTAGATAATTTATATCTCTTCCAGCCGGGCTGTAAACTACCGGTAGATCAAATTCTTTCATGTATTTTTGGGCGAGATCATAATCTTTTGGGATCCCGTCTTTTACTATACCCCCACAGTGTATCAATAAGTCGCCTTTCAAGGAGTTTATGATATCTTGGGCGTTGAAGAAATGCCTACGTTTGAATATATTGGATGTTGAGATGAAAGTGTTGGACACATGGATTATGCGGAACACTCTTTTTCCAAAGTCAAAAAAGATGCGCTGTTCGTGTCTTGGATATTCTTTTTTATCGACGTCTTTTTCACCTGATATCCTGCGGGTTTCGACGCTCAATCTTTTTTCGTCCACATGGATAACGTTATAAGAATTCGCATCGCCATATCTCGTCTTTTTACCTGAGGCTGTACCAGCGTTCACGAATACCGTGCCGTCTATGTGATAAACGTTGGGATAATGCCTGTGGCCCGAAAGGACTAGATCCACGTCGAACTTCAAAAAGAGGTCTAATAGGTCGCCTGCATTGGAAAGGACGTTCCTCTCCCTGCCGGCCATGGGAACTGGTATCGTGTGATGATGTAGTACTACCACTTTGATCGACTTTTTGTGATATTTTCTCAATGCGTTTCTCATCATATCGAACTTGATCATGCCTACCCTGCCCATGTCGCTGTCTTGAACGCCGCTGTCCACGTGAACTATCACGCTATCCTCCAACTCTAACACGCCGTTGGGTGAACCTATATGTTCCTTGTAAAGGGCGATGCCGCCGCTTCTCTTGTCGTGATTGCCTGGAATAACTACATAAGGTATTTCTAACCTGGAGAATAGGATCTTATCTGCATTCTCATAGTGTCTCTTCTTACCTTCCTGGGTCACATCACCGGAATGAATCAGTAGATCATAGCTCCCTTTTTTCGACTCTTTTACTACGTGTTCTAGCGCCTTTTTATCGAAGTATCTTGCACCACCGATGTGTGTGTCAGATATATGAAGTATTTTCATATCACTCCCTCGATATGTGTGTTTCTAGCTTCTGTTTTTGGACATCTATCAGATCGCTGAATGTCAACATACCCACTATCTCGTTGTCTTCTTTTACAGGTAGATGTTTTATGTTCTTGGTAGCCATTGTCTCAAGGGCATCTTTCACTGATATGCCTATGTCGGCGGTGATCAAATCTGAAGTCATTATCTCTTTCACAGGTATACTAGGTTTACGTCCTTTCGCGATGACCCTCTTTTTTAGATCGTCGTTTGTGATCAAACCGACGATCTCATCGTTTTTAACAACCATCAGGCAGCTGACGTTGAATTCGACCATTTTCTTAGCGGCTTCTTGAACCGAAGTATTTTGGTCTATGCCTATCACTCTTTTACTTATGAATGTCCGTATCGGACTTTCTATCTCATGGAACTTGGGAAAATCTTCAACCATCGTTCATCACCGGTTCTAAATTTGTTATTATATCATCCATCATCTCCCTGATAGTCTTTTCCATGCTGGTATTCCTGATGATCTTCGCCCCGTTCTCTTTTCCCTGTTTTATGGTATATTCCTGTATCTTTCTTATCTTCTCTATCCTATCTATGTATCTCTGCGGATCTCTATGGCTCCCTTTCGCTCTGGTGACGAACCTGTCCATGTGCTCCTCTATGTTGGGTACTTCCAACACGTATTGAAATGTAAAACAGTTTTCTAGATCTTCTATGTCTATATAACCCGGGACTAAATGTACTCCGTTTATTATTGTGTTGAGACCTTCTTTTATACCTCTATCGATGACCGCTTTGATACCCATGTTAACCACGCTTACCTGTCTATCAAAACCGTAAATCAATCTATCTTTCACGAAGGGCGCATTAACCTTCTCGTCGGTCATGAAGGTAGACTCGTAAAGCGTTGGGACCAACTCTTTTGAGACCATGGTCCTCATAATCTCTCTAACCGTGTCGCTTCCGATTATCCTAGTTATGTTCAATCGGTGACCAAGTTCCGCGGAAAGAGTCGACTTCCCAACACCGGGACCTCCACCCATCATTATCAGAATAGGTTTTTTGAGGTACCTCAACTGCCTGGTAATCCTATAATATTTTTCTTCCTTTTTGAGTCCTCTTTCAAGTAGTTTTTCTCTTACCTTCTTTTTTATCTTTTTAGAAGGGACCTCTCGGGCGTCTTTAAGCTCATCGTCTACTTCTTCGACTATCTCGTATATCTTGCCAAGGGGCAATCCCGTGATGTCCAATGAACTGGCTAGTATCCCTTTAGAGAAAGGATATTCTCTACCCTCTTTACTCACTCTTTTCATGTTTTTTCCTCCAAGTCAGCTAGAACTCCTTCGCAGAGATCAAGTATCGCTTTTTCTAAACTTTCTACGTTCCCTCCCACAACGATGGATTCGTTATGCATGAAAACTATCTCTAAACCTTTTCTTTTCGCGTACATACCTGCTACGTCGATCGAAGCGGCTTTGATCTCGGTCAAAAGGACTTCGGCTTCGTCCAACCCTTGGCTCAGATCCTCTTTGAGCTTCACTCTGTTAGAAAGGTTGTTGGTCATCCCGACAACTTTACAATCGAACTTTTTCTCCACGTATTCCTTGATCTTCACCATGATCTTTTCAGGCGCTGTGGAAGCGACGAACACTTTTTTACCGGACACGTTTCCCAACGGATTAGGTCTGAATTTTGTCAACAAGTAATCCACTTCAGGTCTCATATCTTTTAGTCCCTTTTCTATATCGTTAATCTTTTCCTGACTCGCGATCGGCTCTTCGCACATAGTGACTATGACCAGATCAGAAGTCTCGATACGGTACCGTCCAAAGTATTTCAGTATATGATCCAAAGGTTGGGACGCTCCAATCACGACTATCCTCGAATCCGTTTTGACCGGAGGTAAGGTGGACCCTGAACCTTCCATGATCACAAATTTCTCACCAGTTTTGTTAGCTCTTTCGGCGCCGGCAGCGACATTAGAAGAAAAGGGATTGCCCGCCATACCGCCACCACATCTCCTACAGCCCACGGTAGGAACCGCAGCGAGTAAAGCGTCTTCAAGGTAGTCAGAAGCTGCGTGCTTACCGCTCTCCGCTATCTCGATCAGCATGTCTGCATCTACTTCTCTTTCACTCGTATCGATAAAAACCGGTTCCTCTGGCCCTCCCCGGCCCATGCAGACTATTACAGGGTCATCACCTTCTTTTTTCATCATCCGGGCTATCGATACGCTCACGCCGGTTTTACCCACCCTTTTTCCCGTACCTATTATAGATATACTGGGTTTGTCGAGGATTTTTTTTTCCTCTGGAGGCTCGAATTTGAAATCTGATCCCATATAGATCGCTCCATGCTTCAATATAATGGACGCTATCTTGAATCTATCCTCATAATTCACTATGGGCTCATCCGAGAGGTCTATCACCAGCTCTGGCTTTTCTTCTATAACGGCCTTTTCTGTCAGATCCTCTTTTTCTTTTTTTGACCCGATGTATATCTTTTTCTTTTTTACCTCTGTATCGTCCGTCAACTCTTCTACTGGGTTCTTGATCTTCTCGGTACCTCCAAGAAAGACAAGTGCGATTATATCCGCTCCTTTTTTTTCTAGAACTTTCAAAGTTGCTTTTGTCACAGGAGGATAATGTTCTCCGTCCACCAAACATACGATCTTCTTATGTTGGAGTTCTTCAGTGAAATTACTAGTCAGATGTAGAGGTAATATCTGTTCGATCGATCTATCTTTCATATCTATCCCTAGTGGGTTAAACGTATTCATTCTTATTAAACTCTCCTAAACAAGGAGAAAAATTAATTTACATTATCGTTATGAAAAAAGGAAGATAGATGTCTCGCATATACGACCTCTTTGAAAGTCAAGACCAAAAAGCATCGACAGCTCAAGTTGTTATACCTATAGCTATCATATCAGTTTCCTTCGCCGCGATATTCATCAGGCTGTCAGATTCTCATCCTATCGCAGTAGCGTTTTACCGGATGTTCTTTTCAGCGGTCCTACTTCTGATATTCATGCCCCCTTATTTCGCATCGTTAAAAAAGATATCTAGGAGGGAATGGATCACACTGGTAACCACGGGGTTGTTTCTAGCTGTACATTTTGCATTCTGGATAGCCTCTCTCGATTACACCTCTGTTGCCTCCTCGGCTATACTTGTGAGTACGCATCCTCTTTTGGTGGCTTGGATATCCTCTTGGTATCTGAAGGAGAGGACGTCTTTGAAGGCCTATGTAGGTATAAGTATAGCTCTTGTAGGTGTTGCTATCATGACATTTTCCAACTACAGGGTGAGCGGCAGGGCATTGTTCGGCGACATATTAGCTATAATAGGCATGGTTGCCTTGGCTGGATATATCTTGAGAGGCAGGAAGATAAGACAGAACATGTCCGTGATCCCCTACGCCTTTATGGTATACCTTTTCAGTTCTATTTTTCTAGCTCTTTTTTCGCTTCCATTTTCAACCACGTTCGTTATCTATCCCGGCAGAGAATATCTTCTCTTTTTCGCTTTAGCACTCATACCTACCGTCGTAGGCCACACACTGTTCAATTGGGGTCTAAAGCGCATAAAGGCTAGGATAATCTCGGTCAGCTTTTTAGGAGAGCCCATGGGCGCTTCCGTTCTCGCGTTCTTGATATTAAAAGAGATCCCACCAGGATTGACCGTCTTCGGAGGGATGATAGCTTTGATAGGTATATATCTATGCGCTAGATTCGACTAAAAATCGATCTGAGGAATATAAAGTGCCAGGTCACCGGGGTTGGTGCTCAGCTCACCGGTGAGTGACTCCAGATCCATCCTCGACCCCGCTATCCCTCGAGCATCGGCAGTCCAGGTATCGGCTGCTCCCTTCCGGGCCTGGCCTGGTTAACCTGGCTAAGACAAGAGGGACGACCCTCCGGTCATCCCCCGAGTCACCTCCGATCCCGAAGGACGAGGTCTCATCGTCTGGATCCGGCTCAGCGGTGGGCTGATTACACCGCCCCCGGCGGTCACCCCCGCGTATCGACGTTTTCGGTGTATAAGGGCACGCCGACCGCCCCGGTTAGACCTAGCATCCATATGTTAGAGCTATGTTGTATATAAGTTTTTAATACGGAAGTTGCTTGGATGGGTAAGGTTTTAATAGTGGACCGCTCTTGGAACAGAACCACTATGAAGAAACCACGTAAGATAAAGGATTACTGTCCGAGCTGTGACACACATACGCAGATGGAGATAAGCAAGGGCAAGAACAGACCTCCCAGCGAGCTGAGGAAAGGGCAGAGAAGGTTCAGAAGGGTCACTTCAGGTTATGGTGGGTTTCCATGGTCTAAACCTTCTGGACCCGGAAAGCCGGTTAAACGAGTTTATCTCAAGTATACATGTACTGAGTGTGGAAAGACCTGGCAGAAAAAAGGCAAGCGCGCCGCACGTTTTGAGTTCGTTGAATAGATCATAACATGGGATATGATAAGATGGCTGAAAAAAAATTTATCAGGATAAAGTGCGCTGACTGCGAAAATGAACAGATAACCTTCAAGCGTCTCTCTTCTAAGGTAGACTGTATGGTCTGCGGGGCCCGACTTGCTGAACCGACCGGTGGAAGAGCCGAGCTGAAAGGCGAGATGATCGAAGAGCTCGGCGTTGAAGAAGAGGCCGAATGATGACTTCTACGGATGAATATGAATGGCCCGGCGAGGGCGAACTCGTAATATGCGATGTAAAGACAGTAAAGGATTTTGGAGCCTTTCTTATCTTGGAAGAATATGATTACAAAGAAGGCTTCGTCCACATATCTGAGATATCTTCTGGCTGGGTAAAAAGGATAAGGGATCATATCCAGGAAGGAGAGAAAAGGGTATGTAAAGTTCTCCGAGTTGATAAACGGAAGGGACATATCGACCTTTCTTTGAAACAGGTGAACGAACATCAGAAGAGAGAAAAATTGCAGGCATGGAAGAACCAGAAAAAGGCGGACAATCTTTTGAACATCGTAGCCGAGCGGGTAGGAAAAGATAATGAAGAATGTTATGAAGAATTCGCTTTTGAATTGAGCGATAAGTACGATAGTCTTTACAAGGCTTTCGAAAAATGTTCTCTTCATCCCGAGATTTTGGAACAGGACGGTTTCGACGGCGAATGGATCGAACATTTTAAAGATGTAGCCCAAGAAAACATCTCTCCACCCTATGTAAGCATAACCGGTTTCGTGGAGATCTCTTCCACGAATCCAGACGGTATAGAAGACATAAACTACTCTCTATCGACCTTTCAAGACACTGAAGATTCTAAAGTTGAGGTCAGTTACGTTGCGGCACCAAAATATCGAGTCGAGGTACAATCAGAAGATTATAAGACCGCTGAAGAAGTATTTGAAGAACAGTCGAAGGAAGCTATAAAAAAGATAGAAGAACGCGGCGGAAAAGGCCGTTATTATCGTGAAGAGTGAAAGTGGATTTTGAATTCGTCACAATAGGCTTTTTTCATACCTTTCTTTTTCGCTGAAGATACATCCACAGTAGCCCTGCTTATAAAGCCCCATCTCATCCGCCAATCTATGATGCTCTTCGAAACCGTCTCTCATGTCCTCATAAACGAATTCGATATCTTTCTTAGAAGCGACTTCCGAACCTATCCTCTTCAAGCGGTCGTGATCTTGATAAGGCGAAAGGACTAGTGTGGTGGAAAAGGCTTCGTAGTTCCGTATTATACCTTCTTCCGCCGTTCTTTCGAGTCTCCACTTTAAACAAAAATCGCACCGCGGATCGTTTTTTAAAGCCCCTTCTAAAAATTCTTCTAGAGAATATCTATCTATGTATATTACTTCAAAATCGCTCTTTTTCTCGTACTTCCTAAGTGCTTGAAATCTTTTTTCGTATTCTTTAAAAGGATGTATATTAGGATTGAACCATATTGCAGTGACTCTATCAAATTTTCGAAAGAATCGCTTTCTAGTATATGTTAAGCAGGGGGCACAGCAGGCATGTAGGAGTAAACTTTTCTCATTTCTCTCTACCCTATCCCCATGTCTAGTCTTCTTTTTTTCCTTTTCTCTTTCTTCTCTTTTTTCTTCTTTTCTTCCTTCTCTTTTTTTATTTTCTCCTTCTGTTCCTTCGCTTCCAACTTTCTCTTGCATATAGGACATTCTTCTTTCTCCTCCACACAGGTATAATGAAAGGCGGCGCCACAGCTGTTACAGGATATGATCGTTTCCTCTTCCTCTATCTTATCGTCACAATAATCACAGATCTTTTCATCGTAAGTATCGTCGGGTTTTTCGACTTGGATATTCAGTTGACAGGTACTACTTATCTCCTTTTTATCGAACACCCGGATCGCCTTTCCGACGATATCGGCCTCCTCTTTCCACGGTTTGATCTTTCCTTTGACTTTGATCTCTTCGCCTGCTTTCAGTTTATCCTTTCCTTTGAATCCATTGAGTTCTCCCCCTTTTATTTCTACGTCGATATCTTTGGCGAATCCTTTGCCAACGTTTTTTATCACCAACTCCACAGGATTCCATTCGTCTATCATGAGTTCTTCGTGTACCTCTACTTCGAGCTTTGGGCTGTAGGGTTCTAGGGCTTCCTCCACCTTTTCTAGAGCCTCTTCAGCCTTTTTTAAGGCTCCATCGATCTTTCCATCGCTCTCTAGGGCTTTTGCATCGTCTATTATCTCTTCTACAATCTTCACAGAAGCTCCGAATTTTTTTGCCTTCTCTACCAGATTTCTAACTTCTTCCAAAGTACTTTCATACTCTTCTACTCTATTTAGTCCTGAAGCCTCTTTGGCTTCGTTTATCAATTTGAGAACTTTTAGGGCGCGGCCTATGTCCAAAACTGTTCGCGCTCTTTCAAGTATTTCTGCGCTCTCCCCGTTTCCACCTTTATCTTCAACTTTCTCCTCTATATGAGAGATCAAGTTTTTCAGAAGTTGTTTATTTTCATCTAATATATCTTCGGCTTCTTTGATGTGAGAATGTGCCTTCGCATAATCTCCGCTTTGATAGGCTTTTTCGACTATTTCCTTTTCACTCTTCAACCCTTCGATATCTCCATCTTCAAGTTCGAAGCCTTTTGTTGCCACATCAATATTTTCCAAGAAATCATTTGTAGACTGATAGGCTTTCAAGGCGTCGTTAACTTCCTGTCCCGCTTTCAGTGCTTCGTCGAAGGCTTTGACGTAAAATCCACCCTGATAAGATTTTTTTGCCTTGCGGAGCACATCTTTAGCGCTGTCGACGTAAACACCCTTTTCTTCAGCCTCTTTTAATTTTTCTTGAGCTGTAGATATACTTTTGCGAGAGATAGACTGCTGCAGGTCTATCTTTTCAAGTTCTCCTTCGCTCTGCATCGAGTAGTTGATAGCCTCTTTATAATCTCCTCTTTCCTTAGCTTTCTCGGCTTTGTGGATCAGGTTATCCGCTAAGGCCGTATCGAGTTCACCGCTTCTCATAGTTCTGATCTTTTTTCTGAATTTATTCAGGATCTTTTCGACCTGTTCTTCCTGTGCATCTTCTAGCTTCTTTTCCGCCTTTTGGGCCAGATCGATGGCTTCATCATAAACATCTTTTTCAAAAGCATTTTGGGCCTTTTCTAGGATCTCTTCACCTTCTTCCGTATCTGCTTTTATATTTTCCGCATCCTGAAGTTTATCTCTAGTTTTTTCTATGATCTGCTTTGCCTCGTCATATCTTTTTTTGAGACCACGTATCTTGTTCTCACAATCTTTCAGTATCCCCAAGCTTTTCCAATAATTGCCCTTATCTTTAAGGTCTACAGCATTTTTCATGTCACTCGTCAATTTTTTTGTGTTCATACCTAATTTTTCTGCGGATTCTATAGAATTCTTCGTTTTCTTAATGAGATCTTCAAGGGCATCTTTCATATTCGAGTCCAATTCTTCATCTATAGTCTCCAAACTTTCTAATCCTTGGGTATAATCTTCCTCTTCTTTCACTGTATTCAAGACATCTTTTAGTTCGTCTTTGAATTCCCCCACGCCTTCGAAGCCATATTCAAATCCCTGAGCACTTTCGATCTTCTCTTCGATCTCTTTTTTCTTCTTTTGGAAAGCTTCTTTACTTTTCAGTCCTTGTATCATGGACCTAGCTCTTTCGGCGATCTCCTCCGCTTCAGTATATTGCCTGTTTCTGAATTCTTCCTTCGCCTCCACTAAAAGATCTTTTATGTCGCTTATATTTTCAAGCTTTCCCTCTTTCTTAGCACTACTGACCTTAGTAGCGGTGTCTGATATCTTTTCGTAAGCTTTTTTCCTCTCCTCACGCAGTTTTATCGCTTCTTCTTTGACCTCAACTGCTATACGAAGCGCGTCTAGGTGATTTCCCTGTTTCATCTTCTTTTTGGTTTCTATCAATCGTTCTCTCAGATCGTCTATCAGTACACCCGTCTTTCTAGCCTGAACCGTCTCTTTTTTAGCTATCCCAAATACCTGCTCAGTTCTTTCTTCTACCTTTTCGTTGAGTTCAGCCATCAATTCATCTATACGTCCGACCGCTCGATAAGGTTCTTCTTCTACCAGTGTCTCTGCCTTCTTCACGCCTTCTCTATATTTTGGGAGGTCTAGCCCCTCTTTGTCTATATCCAGTTCGTCGATGGAATCAACTATATCTTCTGCCCGTTCAAGATGTTTTTCGGCGCTGCCTATCTGAGCCAGGTCCAGTTGTTCCTCCGCTTCGCTGATCAGTCGACTCGTTTCTCTGTACCTTTCGGAGCCCAATTTGTTATTTGCATTTCCAAGTATGTCCTGGATTTTACCTCTTGCTTCCTCTTCTATCTTATCGATCCTTTTCAGGCTCTCTCTTATATCCTGTATCGCTTTTTCCAATTCACTCTCTAACCTGCTTTTTGCGGTCTTTTTAGCCTCCTCGACTATCTCCGCCCCTGCTAAGTATTCTGAAGATTTTGTCTTCTCTACACCCTCTTCTAATTTTTTCGAAAGGTCTTCCATGTCGATATCGATCTCGTTCCCTACCATGGTCAGTTTTTCTAATTCGTCTAGATGTTCCATGACCAGTTCGTAGGCTTCTTTATCGAACTTTTCGTCAAATTCATCTATTAAGGAGAGAGCTTGGTCGTATTCCTTGTTATCCAACTTTGTTTCGGATCTTGATATGATCTCTTCAGGGCCGGAAAAATCAGAATCGATCAACTCCTTCAGCTGTTCCATCTCTTCTTTTCTCTCTTCGATCTCACTCTTGACTTCCTCGTGCTCTTTTACTATCCCCCCCACCTTTTTTCTTCCCTTTTTCGCCCAGTTCAAAGCCTTTTTATAGTTGTTCTTCTTCAAAGAAGCTCTAGCTTTATTCAACATCTCCATTGGCTCTTCTATATCGGCGCCGATATTTTTTGCGGTGATAAAATGATCTCGAGATTCTGATATGGTGTCTAATACCAAGTTAAATTTTGCCTCTTTTATCTTTTCAAACCCCTCGTTTAAAAGGGCGGCGGCCTCATCATATTTTTGGTCCTCCACAAACTCCTTTATCTTGCTCAACATCTCTTCGACGTTGTCCGCCGGGGCATCGATATCCTTAGCCTCGTCGATCTGTTTCTCCAATTCTTCTATATCTTTTTTCAGCATGTCGACGAAAAGTTCATCAAGCTGTTCGTGTCCTTTTTGTATGCATTTGAGCGAATCGCTGAATTCCTCGTCTTCTTCGCATTTTTTTGCTTCCTTGAGTATCTTCTCTGCCTTAGAAACGTCCATACCCTTCTGACTGAACTTTTCCACACGCTCCTTCAAAGTGTTCAACATCTCGCCGAGTTCGTCTCCGAGTTTTTCTCCTAAACGCTCTCTACTTTCAGTAAGAAGTGATGCGGCCCTTTTGTATTCGTCCGCCTCGTAGGCATAATTAGCTTTTGAAACCGTCTTCTTTATCTGGTCGATATCTTTACCTGATCTTTTCACAGTGGTAAGTAGGGATTTTATCTCCTCGAGTTCTTTGCCCACTTCCTTCTCTATGATATCCTGGCTTTCATCTTTGATATCTCTTGCGCTCTCGAAACCTTCTTTTATCTCTCCCTCTTCGATCATCTCTTCAGCTTCTTCGATCCTCTCCCTCAATGACTCGTATTCATCACCTTTTCCAACCATGTCTAAAAATTGTTTGACCGGGTCGAGCAGTTTTTCTAATTTAGCGAAGTTCGACTTCTGTATCTGCTCGATAACTTCGTCGAATTCTTTTTCAGCCTCTTTAAAATCTTTGTTCTCAACTTTTTCTTTCCCTTTTTCTATCTTTTCTTTCAACTCTTCTCGGTCTATATCTTCTACATCTTCATCTAGTTCGATATCGATCTCACCAGAGGCCTCTAACAGAGCCTCTACCCGCTCCCTTTTTTCCTTAGCCTCTTCTTTCAGTTGAGCGGTCTTTTTAGCTTTTTTTTCCATCTCTCTTGCGAGCTTTCTAGCTTTCAGGTACTTTCCGGACAATTTTCCATCTCCTCTGCACACCCGACGGTAGCTGTAACGAAATGTATCTTATTTGTTTTTCTCTTGGGATATCAATCCTTAATTCCCGTTCCTATTATTTGTTTTTTCTCATCACAAAGATGGAAAATGAGCGTTAAACGAGGGATAAACGAAAATCGATACGGATCACCATCCGAAACGTTAAATAGCTAATCTAAAGTAGGACCATTTTGATGACCACACTGCTGATATGCGAGAAAAAGAGTGCTGCTTCTCGTATCGCTTACCTGCTATCGGGAGGTAATCAGACTCAAAGATCATATTATAATCACCCTTACTTCGAGTTCGAAAGGGACAGCGAGGAATACATCTGCGTTCCTTTGCGGGGGCACATCGTAGAATACGACTACTCTAAAAAATACAACAACTGGAACAAGGTAGACGAAGAGGACTTGATATGGGTAGAACCGGAGAAGAAGATGACGGCTAAAAGGATAGCCAATCTTTTGAAGAAGAAGGGCAAAGAAGTTGATCGCATAGTGGTAGCAACGGATTACGATAGAGAAGGAGAACTCATCGGTTTAGAGGCGGTGAGGATCGCAGAGGATAACTCGGTGGAAGCGGAGGTGGAAAGAGCACGTTTCAGCTCCTTATCTAAGAGCGAACTGGAAAAAGCTTTGTCGGAACTCAAAGATATCGACATAAATCTGGCGGAATCAGCTGAGACGAGACAGGTGATCGATCTAGCTTGGGGCGCGGTGTTGACCAGATTCCTTTCCAAAGCGTCCGGCCGATATGGTAAAAATTTTCTATCGGTTGGCAGGGTTCAAAGCCCGACCTTAGCCATAATCGTCGATAGGGACCATGAGATAGAGGAATTCGAACCTGAACCGTACTGGAAACTGACGGCACTGCTGGAAAAAGATATAGAATTTGAAGCGAGCTACAAAGAGGACAAGATATGGGACAAAGAAGTGGCGGAAGATGTTTACGGTAAAGTAGACGAAGCTGAAAAAGCTGAAACTATCTTCTTTGAAGAGAGGACTAAAAAAGATTGGCCTCCTAGTCCTTTCAACACCACCAAGTTCCTCTCCGATGCGAACAAGATAGGCTTGAGTCCCTCTCAGGCGATGCGAGTAGCGGAGAACCTTTATACTGCTGGCTGGATCTCTTATCCGAGGACAGAGAACACAGTCTATCCGGACAGTCTTCACCTCGAGGGGCATCTTGAAAAACTTAAGAGTTCCGAACTCTCTCAAGAGGTGGAAGAGATACTATCTCAGGATAAGATATGGGCTACTAAGGGTAAGAAAAAGACAACCGATCACCCGCCTATCTATCCGATAAAACCCGCAACTAAAGGTGATCTCAGAGGGAATGACTGGAAGGTATATGAACTCATACTGAGACGGTTCTTAGCCACCCTAGCACCTAAAGGCGTAAAACGCATGAGGAAGGCGGAGTTCGATATAGAGGGAGAAGAATTCAGGGCTTCAGGCACGGAGCTTATAAAACTAGGGTGGAGAAAATATTATCCATATTACAAATTCAAAGAGGTAAAGATACCCAGTTTAGAAAAAAGCGAGATGGTAGATGTCTCTGATATCCTGATGGAAGAGAAGGAAACCAAACCTCCAAGTCGGTATTCTCAGGGCAGACTGGTCCAGATGATGGAAGATAAAGGTCTCGGGACTAAAAGTACTAGACACGGTATAATACAGAAGCTTTACGATAGAGGCTTCATAACGGGCAAAGTCCCCGAATCGACCCACTCGGGCAGAAGTCTCATAGATACTTTAGAAAGACATGCCGATCTGGTCACGAAGCCGGACATGACTAGGAAGCTTGAAGAGGACATGGAAAAAATAGCTGAAGATAACCTCGATAAAGAAAAGGTGATAGAGGAATCTAGAGAGATGTTACAAAAAGTTGTCAAATCTCTGAAAGAAGAACGAGAGGACATCAGCAAAGAGATGAGACAGTCCTTAACCGACCAACACTCCGTGGGTAAATGCCCTGAATGTGAGGACGGAGTTCTGCTCATAAGGAAATCTAAAAACGGCCGTTTCGTGGGATGTTCCAATTATCCTAGATGTGAAAACACTTATTCTTTGCCGCGCTCGGGAAAGATAAAACCAGGAGACGGGGACTGCCCCGAATGTGGATCACCTATGATCAAGGTATATCACAGTGGAGACACGGAAGATCTATGCGTTGATGTAAGATGTGCGCACTCAAAGAATAAACGATATAGAGGTAAATGTCCTGAGTGTGGAGGAAACATGAGGGAACAGCGTTCGTACAGAGGTAAAAGGTTCTTGGGGTGTTCAAACTACCCTGAGTGTGATAACACCTATCCATTACCTCAAAGAGGTAACATAGTATCTGCAGAAGAAAAGTGCGACGAATGCGGTTCGCCCATGCAGAAGATGATAAAGAAGAATAAAAAACCGTGGAAGTTCTGTCCTGACCCAGATTGTTCATACAAATCTGAAGATAAAGAAAAAGATTGAAACCAAAGATCGGCTTGACCTGAGTTAAGTACTCTACAATCTGCGGCTCTCTTTTGCCTTCATCCGGAGATTATCTTCGCCGCATTTCCTGCACTTTTTGGCTCTCTCCGGGTTGCTGGCGTAGCAGTTCATGCATATCTTCTTGTCTAACAGTCTTTTCTCGGCTTCGGGGAATCTTGCCATTCTTACACCACAGTTAGATGAAGATATACTTCTCTTATATAAATCATTAGGCCGTTTTGCTTCGGTCAAAGAGGAAATATTAATAATGCATACCATCATGATACTTCTGCGGATAATATGAGTTCAGATAGATCAGCTCAGAAGAGAAATGCCGGCAGGAGAGCCGCGGATTACGTTCAAGACGGTATGATAGTCGGTCTAGGAACCGGTTCCACCGCAAGATTTGCTATAGAGAGGATCGGTGAAAGGATAGAAGAGGAGGGCATCTCTATACAGGGCATACCCACTTCTGTAGAGACTGAAAAACTGGCAGAAGAAGCTGGTATTGAATTGGTCGAGTTGGATGAGGCGGACAAGATAGATCTCGCGATAGACGGGGCCGACGAAGTAGACGAGGAAAAAAGGTTGATCAAGGGTGGAGGCGGAGCTCTTCTGAGAGAAAAGATAGTCGCTTACAATTCCAAGAGATATATGATCATCGTAGATCCTTCCAAGAAGGTAGAAAGACTAGGAGAGGATTTCCCGTTACCCGTAGAGGTGCTCCCAAAATGGCAAAAAGCCATAGAAGATTCTGTAAGAAAATTGGGATGCGAGCCAAAAATACGTACTTACGAAGGAGAAGCGTTTCTAACTGACAACGGTAACAACATATTGGACTGTGATTTTAACGGTATAGATAATCCGGAAGAGCTTTCGAAGAGATTGAGTTCTATACCCGGTGTGCTTGAAAACGGTTTGTTCATAGATATGACTGACGTCGTTATAATAGGAAAAAAGAAGGGGTTTGAAGAGTTGGACTGAAGAGTTTTATAACTTTGAACGATGCTGAAGGTGGTCTCTAAAAGGCAGAGTCCACCAATTTCTTTATCTGTTCTAAGTTCTCTTCGATCTCATTGATGCGCTCTCTTTCTTTCTCTTCGATCTCTTTGATGATTTCTTCGATGGGGTTATCCAACCGGTAACCGTGAACGGGTCTACCTTTTCCTTCCTTCTTAATGTCTCTTTTTGTCACCCATCCACGCTCCCGCAGATCCTGCATCGCTATAGAGACCTCTGGTTGCCTTAGATTCGTAGCATCTTCGATGTCTCGGCTCTTAGTTTCATCTCTGCCGGCGACAAAGACTAGTGTCCTTGCTATGTTCTTCTGGAGTCCCGCCTCTATCAATTTATCGACCAACTCTTTTTGTTCCTTTGTCAATCCTTTTTCCGCCATATTTTCACCTTTTTCTTTAACTATATATTCAAATTGTGGTATATATCATTTTCTAAATTCGTAAACTCCTTTTTATATTTTAGGGTCGATTGTTAGGTACTATCTTTTTCGATTTTTAAGGATAGAAAATTATATACCTTTCCATGCTGATTAGCGTTCTAGAGTGGTCATGTTCGAAAAAATACTGATAGCGACAGATAACTCTCCGCTGATAAAAAACGCAATCGAATACACCGGGACTATATTTCCTTATGCGGATTATCATCTTATAAATGTGATCAATACTAGTGACGGAAGCATACCTCAAACGGAACTTATGCAGTCAAAGATGGCCGAGATATCTCAGGAAGCTTTGGATAATGGCGAAGACATACTGAACGACATGGGCATCGAAGACGTTAAAAAGAAAAAACCCAAAGGAACGCCTTCCAAAGAGATAATGAGATATGTGGACGAGATGGATATAGACGTTTTAGTTATGGCGACTCATTCTAAAACGGGCGCGCAGAGAGTTCATATCGGAGAAACGGCCCTTCATTCTCTCCAAGTTACCAGTATACCTTCACTTGTTTTCTCCTGCGAATGTCCTGTCAGGACTCCGGAGAAGATCTTTAATCCTACAACCTTCAGTTCCTATTCGATGGACGCCACCATGATAGCGTTAGAGTTGGCCGAATACTTTGGTGCCAGCTTGACTTCTTATCATATAGGTGAAAACGATCCTGGTTCATTTTCAAGGAGAGTGAAGAAGAGAGCAGAAAAGACAGGGATCGATTATACTCTAGAGATCGAAAAAGGAGCTTCGGACGAAAAGATATTGCATAGGTCTAAAGAATTCGATTTCATCGTGGGCAGCAGAGGTAGAAAAGGATTGGCGTATAAATTCCGTCATCTGATACCCAGTCTAGCTCTGAGCAGTATAGAGAAGGAACTCATCGCCGAGAGCGAAATACCGTTCTTGATGGTGGGCGACTGATCTATCTCGCTACGAAAGTTTTTCAGAAACCGTATCTCGATGTTTCACCCAATTCTTCTTCTATCTCTAAAAGTCTATTGTATTTGACGGTCCTTTCTCCTCTTGCTGGAGCCCCTGTTTTTATCTGCTGTGATGATAAAGCTACTGACAGATCTGCTATGAAAGGATCGGAGGTCTCGCCCGAACGATGAGATACCATTATGTTGTAATCGTTCCTTAAAGCTAGAGATGCGGCGTCCATCGCCTCGGTCAATGTACCGATCTGATTCACTTTCAGCAGTACCGCATTACATGCACCTTCTTCGATACCTCTCTGAATGAGTTCCGGGTCGCTGACGAACAGATCATCTCCCACCACCTGTATGTCTTGCCCTAATCTATCGGTCATCTTAACAAAATTTTGCCAGTCATTCTCTCCAAGTGGATCTTCTATGGATATCAAAGGGTATTCATCGACCAGCTCCTCATAGAATTGTATCATCTCCTCGCTGCTGAGCACTTCACCTTTAGATTCATATCCTTGTGAAGTTCTGAATTCGCTGGCGGCCGTATCTATCGCAAATTCAACTTGACCCGTGTAACCCGCTTTTTCTACCGCTTCTAGGATCAGCTCGAAAGGTTCTGTTGGATCGCTCAATGGGGGTGCATAACCTCCTTCGTCCCCTAGGTTAGTAGAGGCGGGACCGAACTTTTGTTCGAGTATGTCTCCCAGTTCATGATAAACTTCGGTTCCTATCCTGAGTGCTTCTTTGAAGTTTTCTGCTCCGGTAGGCGCTATCATGTATTCTTGAATATCCAGATCGTTGCCGGCGTGTTCTCCACCGTTCAGAACGTTCATGAAAGGTACCGGAAGAGTGACATCGTTTATCCTTCCTAGGTGCCTGTAAAGAGGTATTTCGTACACGTCCGCTGCCGCTCTTGCCGCCGCTAGAGATACCGCTAGTATCGAATTAGCCCCTAATTCACTTTTGTCTTCAGTGCCGTCTAGTTCGATCATCTTTCTGTCTATATGCGCTTGATCCATCACTTTTTCTCCGACCAGTTCCGGTGAGATCACATCTGTGATGTTCTCTACGGCTTTTTGGACGCCTTTTCCCCTGTATCTCTCCCCGCCGTCTCTCAACTCTAAAGCTTCACGCTCACCGGTCGAAGCTCCTGAAGGGACCGCTGCCTTCCCTATCCCGTAGGCGGTTTCCACAACGGCTTGAACAGTGGGATTTCCTCTCGAATCCAATATCTCCCTAGCATCTATCGATTCTATCTCGACCATCTTATCACTTTCGCACAACAAGGATTGAAAAGATTAAAAGTTTGTCATGATCGTCTTTATGTAGGATCCGTAAAGGATTTGAAGAACCATCATTTTACTTGTGGATCGATTATTCTGTTCTGCTGCTTAGACCATTCTTCATCGGGATGCTCTTTGACATACTTGGCCCAAAACTTGACAAAATTCCTTCTCTGTTCCTTGTTCTTCTCCTTCTTTTTTTCAAGCTTCTCTAAGTTCATCCATTTTCTCCTCGACTTTTAATAGTAATGTTAGCGCCCTGTATCCCACGATCTCAGGTCGGGGAATTAGGGCTCAAACATTACTATTAAGTACTCCCTTCTCTGATATCGGTAGGGACGACGATGACCCCGGCTCAAGATATGAACTGGTCGCTTGAAGATATGGCTCGCTATCCCTTTCTGAGCGAAGTTAAAGATTATGTTAGAGAAGAAGGCCCCTCCATCGAAGAACTGCTAGAAGGAGACGGATGGGGGCCTGTAAGAAGGAGAGGGAAGGAACGCGTTATGGAGGCCCTCGAAGACGGCCAGGTGAAGATAAAAAGTATGAGGGATGAGATAGATCAGGAAAACGAACTTTTTTCTTATCTGATATCTAAGATGCTCGTTTCTTCTATAGGAGACGATTTTTTGATAAGGAGGTACAGTTTGGGAGAAGTGGAAAGGATAGTTAAGGAATTAGCGAGGGAGGAAAAAGACGAAAAGCTCTTGAATATAGCGGAAGAATTAGATATAAGATCTAGGAAAGAAGATGAAGACTTCGCGGTTTTCTTCGCTCACTTTCTGGAGAACACCGAGCGATTGAGGTCTCCCGATTGGAAGCTGGTGAATCAAGACCTGAAAGATGGCGATGTCTATCTGAAAAAGAAAAAATTCATCCGATTATTGAAAGAAAAGGTCTTTTCCTCCATACACGGGGATCTCCCGCGTCCGGTCTCTGATATCATCTTGAAAACGTTCGATAGACAGATGGAAGAGATAAGAGAGGTGTTGGAAGATACTAGAACGGAGTTAGTGGATCTTGATTTAGGAGAAGTGGAAGACGAGCTATTTCCGCCGTGTATCAAGAACCTCCTCGCTGCACAGAAAGAAGGGCATAATCTATCGCACGAAGCTAGATTCGCATTGACAGCCTTTTTAAGAAAAGTCGGGCTCTCTGAAGAGGAGATCATATCTTACTTTCAAGAAGCTCCAGATTTCGATAGGGAACTCGCCTCCTACCAGATCGAGCACATAATCGGAGAGATCTCTGGCACGGAGTACACTCCACCTGGCTGTGCTCTCATGAGAACCAACGGTATCTGTATCGATCCTGATTCTTTGTGCGAGCAGGAGTGGATGAACCATCCGTTGACCTATTATTCCTTCAAGAAGAGGAAGGAAGAGGAATCTGAAGGTGAAGATGAAGAAAAGGAAGAGGATGAAGGATAGTCCTCATTTATCACCAAGTGCCGACCAAGTGTTCAAACCTCGGTACACGGCGGTGATATTTCCCGAAAGGGCGAACCAAACCATCAGTAATTCGAATAGATTGAATTCTATGTACGAAATTTGATAGCTTGTCCAATTTGTGCCCGAAAGGAAGAAATACAGTAAAGAAACAAGGATCAGTAGTACCAAACGTTCCGCTCTCCCGGCTATTCCTCCGTAATCTCTTGACACACCGACCGCATGGGCCTGGGTTCCCATGTAGGAAGTCATCAGAACGCCCACCAGTGCGAAGACGCCTATCCATGTTCGCACGAGAGGCCCTAAAATTATACCGGAGATAATGAATATATCTGCGTAACGGTCGATGGCATGATCTAAAAGATCGCCTCTTGAAGAGGCTTTACCGGTCATCTTGGCTATCTTCCCGTCGAGTGCGTCGAATAATGAATTTAGAAATATGAATATTCCTCCTATCAGCACGAGAAAGCTCCTTTCAGGACTGTAAAAGTAAAAGAGCAGACCGGCGATAAAAGCGAAGATGAGGGACATCCACGATACCAGGTTAGGATCGATGGAACTCATCTTCTCCGCTACTGGTTCTAGGATCAGGTCGGCCTGTTCCCTGTATTCGTTCAATACCATCATTTGTTTAATCGAAAGAGGTAATAAAATCTATCGGCGGTTTAGATGCTCTCGGACCAATCTAGAGAACCCGGTTCATAACCTTCCGTTTTTCCATCAAATATATCTTTCAAATCGGCTGAAACATCTTCAGGAGTTTTTCCAGTGGTATCGACTTCGTATACCTCGCTACACAAGTCTAATGCCTCTATCAGGATCACATCTATAGTTTCGGCTTCCAAGTTCTCTTTTATCTTTCTATCTGGCCATCCTTTCTTTTCCATCCTCTTTTTCAGTTCGGAAGGCGCGCACCTCAGCACTATTGTAGGCGAAAGTTCAAGATGATGGGAAAGGTGTCCTTCCACTATATCGTGTTCAGTCTCCTTCTCGCAGTACATCTCTCTATACTTTTCTCTTAATAGGCGTGTATCGACGTCGGCCGCTCCTCTCTCCTGATCTTCCCTGCCTAAAAGACCCTGTTCTATGATGAAATCGTTGAGGTCCAATACCTCGTAACCGTATTTACGGAGTAGTTCGGCTACAGTGGTCTTTCCGACACCCGGCGTACCTGTCAAAGCACATTCCATATCAATTTTCAATAAAAGGTCGATATTAGTATCTGTTGATTCGCCTAGAGGAAAACAGAAGATGTTGTTCTAATTTCAACTACCTCCCCCCTCGCCACAACTTTATATACTTTCTTGAAAATACGATGATAGATGAAGGTGAACGAAGAGGATAACAAAAAATTTGCTGGGATGGAAAAACCCGATAAAAAGATATATTCCGTCTCAGACCTCAATCTTTACGTAAAATCTCTCCTGCGCAGGGACGATGAGATACAGAACATCTGGGTAAAGGGGGAGATCTCCAATTTTAGTCACTATGAAAGCAAACACATGTATTTCGTCCTCAAAGACGAGAAAAGCGAGATAAATTCCGTGATGTTTTACTCCGCCAATAAAGACATGGATTTTGAACCGGAGGAGGGTATGGAGGTCCTGTGCAGAGGTGATGTCGGACTCTACGTACCTAGGGGTCAGTATCAACTGGTCGTGAAGGAGATGATGGTAGGAGGGATAGGAAAACTATACTTGGCCTACGAGCAGTTGAAGGAGAGGCTAGATGAGCAGGGACTTTTCGATGAGGAGCACAAGAAAGAACTGCCGTTCCTTCCTGAAAAAGTAGGTATCGTTACATCTGAAAAAGGCGCCGCTCTAAGGGACATGGTCAAAGTACTGAAACAGCGCTTCGAAAACGTAGATATTTTTTTGGCGCCCGCACTGGTTCAGGGAGACAGCGCAGCAGAGAGCATAGTTGCTTCCATAGAACTCCTGGACAAAAAGGGATTGGATGTCATGATAGTCGGTAGAGGAGGAGGTTCCATAGAAGATCTATGGTGCTTCAACGAGGAGATAGTGGCTAGAGCGATCTATGAAGCGAACACACCGATCGTTTCAGCGGTTGGTCATGAGACTGACTTTTTGATCTCTGATTTCGTAGCGGACAAAAGAGCTCCTACACCGACTGGAGCCGCAGAGTTGGTGGTACCGTTGAAGGCGGAATTGAAACAACGTCTTAAACACCAGGAAAGAAGAGGCGTTACCGCGGTAAGTAATATCGTTAGAGGAAACAGGGAAAAGTTAGAAAATCTGAGAGGTAGACCGGTCTTTAGGGACCCAAATATACTGCTGGAAGACCGTTATCAGAGCGTAGACGATAACCTTAAAAAGTTGGACCTTAACATAGAGAGGTACGTAGAAGAATACAGAAGGCGGTTAGAAAGCCAGAAAGAAAGATTGAAGGCGCTAGGACCTTTTCAGACCATGGAAAGAGGGTATTCGATCGTGATGGACAAAGAAGGAGAGGTGATAACCAGCGTCCATGACGTTGGGGTGGGAGAGCTTATAGATATAAATGTTGACGACGGAGAGATCGAGGCTGAAACTAAGGAGGTGAAAAGATGTCAGAAAGATTAGAAAAAATAGAGGACGTAGACATAGAAAGTCTTGGATTCAAAGAAGCACTGGAAAGGTTGGAGAGCATCAACAACAGATTGGAACGAAACAAGGTACCGCTGGAAAAAGCTATCGAACTCTACCAGCACGGTATGTCGCTGATCGAACACTGCGATAAGAAGCTTGAAGAAGCCGAAGGCAAGATAAAGAAGATAACGGAGGAAAATGAAGAGGAAGATCTTGAGATAGAGATAGATGATCGTTGAGTCATCGGCTTTTAGACCAAAATCAAAGAGGATTTACCGAAATATATAAATATGGTGATTTTGATAAATCGGCGTAAGTCCTAAATAAGATAATTGCACTATTGTACATATATAAGGATGTGGATGACGAATGTGAGCAGAAGATGAGTAAAGATATATGCCTGATCGAGGACCCCGCTGCTATGAAGGTGGGACTCGAAGGAACCAGAAACCAGATATTGGAGCTGCTGAGGGTGAAGGAGATGACGATCTCTCAAATCGCTGAAGCATTGAGTAAAGATCAGTCCACCATCTATAGACACGTCAAAAAATTAGAAAATGCAGGTTTCATAGAGGTGAAAGGGGATAGGAAAAAACATCACATCCCGGAAAAGATATACGGAAGGAAAGCAAAATGGTTCCTGCTCACTCCTGAACCCCTTGGAGATGAAACCCCCTTCGCGTTAGGTATGGATTGGAACGAAGAGAGAACGAAGATATGTATAGAGGTCCTGGAAAAGATGGGGTTTAGATGTGTGAAAAAGGAAGAGGTCGCTGAAAAATTGAAAGAACTTCTCGAAGATCTGGAGAGCGAGGTCACTCAAAACATGATCGATTCTCTCGATGAAAGCGTAGATATAGATTTCTTTTCTTTGCTGCACGTCAAGTTTCTGGCGGAGATACTGAAGCTGAAACATGATGAAGAGTTGAATGAAGAATTTAAAGAGATAATAAACGCTTTCAAGATGTGAGTTTTTGCCTTCTTACCGACCGCAACCTTTTTACACGTATTCCTTTTTACTTTGAGATATGACAGAAGAGCTGGAAGGATTTCTACCAGATGAAAAAGAGGCCGGACCTTTCGTTGATCCAGCGGCCGATATAGTCGGTGAAGTCGAGATCGGAAAGAACGCCTTTTTGTTTCCGGGATCTCTCGTGGAAAGCGATGCTTCCGAGGTCAAGATAGGAGAAGAATCTATAATAATGAACAAAGCCTCCGTTAGATCCACAGAGAACAATTCAGTCTCGCTCGGTGAAAGTTCTTTCGTCTCACACGGTGCTAGATTGGAAGGATGCTCCGTCGGAGAAGGAGCTCTGATCGGCATGGACGCAGTAGTTATGGAAGGCGCCGAAGTAGGAAAGCGAGCTATCGTCGGGACCGAGGCGATAGTTCCTGAGGGTATGGAAGTACCCGATGGAAAATTGGTGTTGGGTCAGCCCGCCGAGGTGGTAGGCGACGTCTCTGAAGAAGATCTAGAAAAGATCGATGAGATAAGAGCGAGATTACATGGAAAGAGAACAGGATTCCAGATCATCGAAAAGAGAGGCGAGCGATTCAACGTTTTTGAAACACCTAAAAGACCAAAGGAGATATTGGAAGAGAACAAGGTTGAGATGCAGGGGAAAAAAGAGTCGCTCGACATGGAAGAATTGAACGAGAAGCTGAAAGAACTCGAAAAAGACCATCACGTGTTTTAGAGAAAAGGTGGTGGGGCCGCCGAAATTCGAATTCGGGTACCAGGCTCCCAAAGCCCGAAGGATGGACCAAGCTACCCCACGGCCCCGTTTGGAACAGGGATTATGAAATAGCATTACCAATAAATAGTTTCTCCTTGATAACTCTATCTTCAAAGGAGGAGGAAGTATAAAGAAGAACAGTGTTTTTCACCTCTTCACTAAACGTATTTTTGATGAAAGAACGAAAAGTATAACAACTTTACCTTCATATATTATTATGTGCGGTGAAGGTTGCGGATACCGAAAATCGAGGATAGGGGAATAGGAATATGTCGGAAAAGGCTATCACGGAAAATACGTTTAAAAAAGGGACTTTCCAGTTGTTAGAATCTATGGAAGAAGGGGTTTTGATCACTGATAGAAAAGGTAAGATACTCGATGCGAACGAAGGATTCCAAAAGATAACTGGTTTTGACCGTAAAGAGGTAAGAGGAGAAGAGCTTATAGACGTAGTTAAAACACTGATCAAAGTTGATGCTCTAGAACAAACACTCGATCTACTAAAGAAAGAAATTTTGAAAAGGAGCGAAGGTGATGGGATAAACATTACTATCGAATCCAAAGACGGTGAGAAAAGAAAAATCAGCATAAAATCCTTTTTTTTGGAAGGCGAAAAGAGTAAAGCTCAGAATTTTACCATCATCAGGGATATCACCGGGATAAAAAAAGAGACTGAGGAAGAACTGAAAGAGATAAATAAAAAGATAAAGAAATTACATGAAAAAGCTATGGAATTTGAGAAGTGTAAGAGTGAAGAAAGCATCTGCGAATCGGTGGTAGAGGCTTCTGAGAAGATTTTAGATCATTATGTCAGCAGCATCGATTTTGTAGAAGACGATAGATTCGTAGTAAAAGCCACAGTCAGAGGTGCTCTGGAAAAGGGTAATACCTATCCTATCGAGGGGATAGCCGAGAAAACATTTAAGAAAAAAGAATCATTTTTGATCCATGACGTAGATGAAGAAGAGGATGCCGTACCTAGAAGGGAGGCGTATCGTTCGGCGATCAGTGTTCCTGTAGGTGATATCGGAGTTTTTCAGGCGCTTTCTGAAGAAAGGGGTTATTTTGATGAGACGGATCTAGAACTCGCTGAGATACTGGTAAATCATGCAGCCGAAGCAATAAAACGTCTTAGATACGAAGAGGAATTGAAGAGAAGTAAAAAGAGATTTGAAACCCTGATATCTAAGGCCCAAGAGGGGATATATATCAGGGATCTCGATGGAAAGATGACCTATGTGAACGAAAAATTTGCCGATATTCATGGGTATGATAGAGAGGAAATTATAGGTAAGAAGTCCTGGGATCTATTACATCCTGACTCAAAGAAGGAGCTTGAAAACTCATATGAGTATGATAAAGACTCAGTCGAACTGGACACGCCTGAAGAGATAAAGATCGTAAGAAAGGATGGAACGATAAGGACTCTTAAGAACCTTACTTCGGTGATAGAAACTGATGAGGGAAAAAGAGAGGTCCTCGGTTTTGTTCACGATATAACTGAGCGAAGGGTACGAGAGGAAGAACTGAAAAGGAAGGAAGAACGATTCCGTCTTTTGGGAAGAAATGCGCCGGCTATCATCTATCTATGCAGATACGAGAAGTGTTGGCCGATGGTATATATCAATGAGGCGGTAGAAGATATAACTGGTTATCCAAAAGAATCATTTCTGAACGGTGAAATGAGTTTCTATGATCTTTATCATCCAGAAGACCGCGAAGAGATCTTCCCAGAAGTCGATAAAGCTCTCGCCGAGGATAGACCCTTCCGTTTGAATTATAGGATCATCGACGCCGATGGTGATGTTCGCTGGTTAGAGGAATTTGGGGATGCGATCCGAGACGAGGGCGAGATAGAACATCTTGTCGGGAGCGTTTTTGACATAACTGAAAGGAAAGAAAGGGAGAAAAAGATAAAGCATCTGAACAGTCTGCTCCGATCGATAAGAAATATCAACCAATTGATCACCAAGGAAGATGATCTAACGGAATTGATGAAAAGTGCTAGAGATGTGTTGATGCAGATGCGCGGTTATCTGGATGTATCTATACTTATCACAGGAGACGAAGGGAAGGAGGTCATCAAAAAAGTCGGAGATATGAATATCGATGATCTAAAATCCAAAATGAAAGAGATGATCGAGACAGAAAACATGATCCAGAGTAGAGAGGGAGATCACACAGACATCTTGACGCCCATGGTAGATAAAGATATAGAAGGGGTTCTCGTCGTGAGGGTAGATAAAGAGATGGAAGGAGAAGAACTGGACCTCCTTAAAGAGGTGGCTGGAGACTTGGCGATGGCAAAAAACAAGATAGAATCAGAAGAAAGATTGAAGAGATCACTGAGAGAAAAAGAGGTTCTCTTAGATGAGATACACCATAGAGTAAAAAACAATCTTCAAGTCATATCCAGCATGTTGCATCTCCAGGTGAGTAAAGAAGAGAACGAGACGACATCGAGAGTTCTGCAGGACATACAGAATCGTATCCGGTCCATGGCGCTGACCCATGAGATGCTGCATAGTTCAGAAGACGTCTCTAGGATCGATCTTGCGAGGTACATAGACGAGCTGGTTAGGACCATATATCAAACTTATGATGTCAGTTTTGAAGAAGTCAAACTTGAGATGGATCTAGATGAGATCGAGATCGGCATCGATCAGGCCAATCCCTGTGTGCAGGTGATCAACGAGATTATCTGCAATTCTCTACAGCATGCTTTCCCAAAAGATCACGAAGAGAGGGGAAAACTTCAGATATCGTCTTCACTCACGGAGGACGAAAATGTAGAGATAATCGTTAGTGATAACGGGGTAGGACTACCTGAAGGTATAGACCTAGAAAAATCTGAAACTTTCGGCTTCCGATTGATAAAGATACTAGTGGAGGATCAGCTGGACGGACATGTCGAGCTGGATAGAGAGAGAGGAACGACGTTTAAGATAAGATTTGAGAAGGAGAGTGAAACTCATGAGTGATGAAAATATACTCGTTGTAGAGGACGAAAGGCTTGTAGCAGAAGATATAAAAGAAACTTTAGAAGAGCTTGGATACGATGTTATAGGTATCGTTGATAACGGTGAAAGGGCGGTAGAAAGGGCTAGGGAACAAATGCCCGATCTGGTATTGATGGATATAGTTTTGAAAGGAGAGATGGACGGGATAAAGGCCGCCCACATAATCAGATCAGAATTGGATATACCAGTGATCTATCTTACCGCTTACGCTGATGACAAAAGATTGAAAAGAGCTAAGGCGACTGAACCCTATGGGTACATAATCAAACCGTACCGTGAGAGAGAACTGCACAGCAATATAGAGATCGCCTTGTCTAAAAACAAGATGGAAAAAAAGCTCCAGGAAAGTGAAAGGAGATACAGAGCTCTGTTCGAAAATACGGGGACCGCAATGGCTTTGGTAGAAGAAGATAAAACCCCCTCGTTGGTCAATGAAGAATTTGAAAAGCTCACTGGGTATTCCAAAGAAGAGGTCGAAGGTAAGATGAAGTGGACCGAAGGTGTTACTGATGAAGATCTAGAACAAATGGAAATGTATCACGAAAAGAGAAGAGAAGACCCAGAAAGTGCTCCTTCTCGTTACACCTTTACCTTGGTTAACAAGTTCGGAGACGCACGAAATATACTGATGCAGGTCGGTATGATCCCGGGAACAAAGAAAAGTATAGTATCGCTCATCGATATCACCGCCGATAGAAAGATTTTCAAATCCTTGAGGGAGAGCCAGGAAGCCTTTCTAAAATTTTTTGATAGGACTCATGAGGCCGTGATATTGATAAATAAAGAGAGGAAATGCGAAGAAGCCAACGATAATTTTCTTGATCTATTTGGATATTCTCATAATGAACTTACACAGATGTATTGTAGTGATCTGCTGGTGGAGGACGATGCGGAAAAATTCTATGAACTTTTAGATAAGATGTTCTATGAAGGGACGGAAGAAAAAGAGATGGTAATTTCAGGCCTAGCTAAAAATGGAAAAGAGATCAAGCTCCAGGGTCGATTCAGCCTCATAAACAGTTTTGAAGGAGACCCACTCTACGTGATATGGAATATAAAGGTATAGAAAATTGCTAACACGGGAGTAGTAAGACGAAAAAATTATTAGAAGGTAGCAATCCTCTAAATCAGGAGATCATCTTGAACCGGGAAGATATAAAAGCGGCCGTGTTACGCATCGAAGGAACGAACTGTGAAGAAGAATCTCATCTAGCTTTCAAACGTTTGGGGGCGCAGGCAGAAAAAGTACATCTTAAGCAGCTACTTTCAAAAGATGTGGATGAAGGTGAAAAAAGGTCGTTGCACGATTATGATATAGTTATGATACCCGGTGGTTTCTCCGCTGGAGATTATATCAGAGCGGGTGCTATCTTCGGAGCTAGGATGAAAAGTGCTCTTGGCAGCGAGTTAGAAGGATTCGTAAGATCCGGAAAACCAGTTTTAGGTGTGTGCAACGGCTTTCAGATATTGGTCGAGATAGGTCTCCTGCCCGCTGTGGATAAGACCATGAGTGAAGTTCCGAAAGCGGCCTTAGAGACCAACGACAGCAACAAGTTCGAATGCAGACCTACTTTACTACAGGTGGAGGATAACTCTAACTGTGTGTTCACCCGAAATTATAGTGAATCAGAGGTAGTACTTTACCCGTCCGCCCACAAAGAAGGTAAATTCGTACTTGACGAAGACCTATCTCTTGAAGACCTGGAAGAGAACGATCAGATCGTTTTCCGTTATACGGCGCCTGACGGCGAAAAACCCGGATATCCGTGGAATCCCAACGGTTCACTAGGTGACATAGCCGGTATATGCAACCCAGAGGGCAACGTACTGGGACTTATGCCTCACCCTGAAAGGGTCTTTCATCCATACACCAATCCGGATTGGACAAGGTATGGCTTAGAAAAGAGCAGAGGAGACGGAAGATCTCTCTTTGAATCTGTTCTTGATCATGTTGAAGAAAATTTCTAGCCTTTGTTGAGGACCTTATCAGG
>PWHU01000117.1 GCA_003555395.1 Thermoplasmata archaeon | reverse complement strand
TCGGCTATACTCTCCGAGAGCAAGATGACTCCTACATCCGGGGTTTCGAGTGACCTGTCAAGTATCTTTTTCGCCTCGTAATCGTCTTCGGGAGTGAAGACTTCGTTCACTCCAGCCAGTGAAAAGCCGACAGTCATGTCCTTCTTTCCGATCACCACAACTTTCATCCAGCTCCCTCCATAATCATAAGATCAGTCATCTTTTCCGGGTCCATACTCTCTTTGACTCCTCTTATCAATATCTTGAGGTTCCTTAACTCCATCTCTTTAGCGATCGAAAATTTGAGTAAAGGACCGACAGTGAGTATATCCTGGCTGTGGATCTCTGAAACGAGGGCTAGAAGTTTTTCATCCAATTTTTTTTCCAGTTCAAAGTATGACATAGAAGATTTTGCATCTCTGAGTTCGCTATAAGAAGTGCCTTCAAGCTCTATAAGTGCCTCTTCTATACTGTTAGCTTCTATCATATTCTCCAACTTCCAATCCTCCAATTCTCTCCCTGATGGAAGCAGTGACTCTTTCAAAGTCTCCTCGTCTATATCCTCTCTCAAACCCCTCAATACTATCTTAAGATTCAAAACGTCGGTATAATATCCGAAGAAATAGCGCACCGTAGATCTTTCTTCACCTTCTACTTGGTTGACTACACTCCTTATCTTTTGAAACAAAAATCTATCCAATGCCACATCGATCTCAAAAAAATCATCCACTTTTTCTTTGCCTTTCAAAGGTTCTCCCATATCAGTTTCCTTCAAAATGGCTATCAATTCCTGCAGATTTCTAGCGGACTTCATCTCCTCTAATTTCTCCTCATCTATCCTTTTTACAGGTAATAATTTTTTATTTATATGTTCGCTATCCCTCTCTTTATATATGCCTTTCATGGCTCTTTTAACCATCTTTAGATCATATTTCAGCAGCCAAGTGTTCACGAAAGGTTTGAAGTTCGTCGGAGCCGCCATATATGCCTTTTTAAAATCTTCGATAACGTTTTCTTCAAGTTTCTTCTCTATTGCAGGCAGATCATCAGTTTCTTCTTTGGGAATATCATAGTTTTCTTTTCTTATCTGGGAAAAAATTTGATTCACGTTATTGCTCCCAGCAAGAGGCTTTAGTACATCCCTCTTTATGAACGGATTTCCCCTAGCTCTGATCTTCGCATTTGGAAAAGTGAAGTTCGTTATCGATATGAGGACTTTAAAATAGCTCATCAGTAAGATTACCACTATCAAGAGAGATGTGCCTACAACGATGAGAACAAATGTAGGCATACCCAAAGTATCGATCAAACTTTCTAACACCTTTCAATCCTCCTCTTCTTGTTTAAACAATATCTCCGATATTTCTTTTCTCAGTTCTTTACGTTTCCTTTCTAGGTTAGCTTCAAAGGTAAAGTCTACAGTAGAGCCTCTCTCTGAGAAGGCTTTAATTCCCCCTATTGTATCTAATCCAGCTTCGACCTCGATTTCGGGATTTATCTCTCCCGTAAGTCGTTTAACTAATTCTTTACTTTTCGGATCACATTCGATTTTGATCCCGCTCTTCAGTATACTATCGACTTCCTTGACCGATTGTTTAAGATAACCTCTATATTCTTCTGGCTCCTTTGAATCTATGCGGGTTTTCACTTCTTCAAAAACCTGGTTTATCATCTCCTCTCTAACCTTCAATTTTCTCTTTTTTGTCTCGAGTTTAGCCTGTGAGATGATCCTGTTCTTCATGGTCTTTATCTCTCTTTCCTTCTCCTTTCTAAGATCGTCTAGTTTTATTTCCTTCTCCTTCTCTATTTCTTCTTCTATCTCTTCCGCCTTATCTTTCCCTCTCTGGATAATGTTATCTATCTTATCCTGCGCTGCCTTTTCGATCCTTTCGATTATCTTTTCCATCGGCATATTATTACCTCAATCCTATTTTCACATGAACCCGAGGAACACGATTATGAATATCGCTATCAGCAAGCCGAAGATCGCGAAGGTCTCCGACATCACGCTGAAAATCATGCCCTTACCGAAGGTCTCTTCTCTTTTAGATACTGCGGCTATAGCGGAACCTGAAGTGATACCCTGGCCTACACCAGATACGCCGGCTATACCTATGGCAAGACCGGCTCCTACCGCGGCTATCCCCATCTGTATACCGGCTCCTTCAGGATATACGCCTCCAAGCATACCGCTGAATACCATCAATAGGATAGCGATCAACATGCCGTATATAGCCTGAGTTTCCGGTAATACAGAAAAGACCATACCTCTTCCAAACATCTGTTCGTCTTCCGCCACAGTAGCTATTCCACTTCCCGCGGCTATACCCTGGCCTATACCTGAAAGGCCGGCTATACCTACCGAAAGCCCGGCACCTACGCCGACCAATCCGATGAAGAGCTGTATCTCTCTCGTTTCGCCGAGCAGTACGGGATCGCCTAAAAGACCGCTGAATATCATCAGTAAGATAGCTATCAGCATTCCATAGATGGCTTGAGTCTCTGGTAACACAGAGAAGACCATACCTCTTCCAAATACTTCTTCTTTTTCCGCTACACTCCCTATACCGCTTGCGGCGGCGATACCTTGACCTATACCCGAAAGGCCGGCCACACCCACGGCTAGACCTGCACCTATCCCTATGAGACCCAACCCTATGCCGGATGATCCCACCATGGCGTCGATAACGCCACCTCCAAGCAAGCCTGAAAACACCATGAGTAAGATGGCTATCAATAAACCATAGATCGCCTGAGTTTCAGGCAAAACTGAAAAGACCATGCCTTTACCAAAGAGATCCTCTTTTTCGGCTACACTCCCTATTCCAGCTCCTGAGGCTATGCCCTGGCCTATACCTGAAAGGCCGGCCACACCTACGGCGAGTCCCGCGCCTATGGTTATTATCGCTACCCCCAGACCCTTTTCCCCCAATAAGTCGGCCGAAATATTACCACCCAATAAGCCAGTGAACACCATTATCAGTATACCGATAAGTAGACCGTAGATCGCTTGAGTTTCAGGCAAAACTGAAAAGACCATGCCTTTACCGAACAATTCTTCCTTCTCGCTGTAGGCCGCGATGCTTCCGGATGCAGCGATCCCCTGACCTATAGCCGATAAACCGGCGATGCCAACCGCTAAACCGACTCCGAGAGAAGCTATACCGATGGTGAGCGGGACGAAACCTTCTCCTCCTATTACCCCTGTAAAGAGTAGTAAAAGTACCGCGATAAGCAAACCGTAGATCGCCTGGGTCTGTGGAAGGGCCTGGAAAACCAAGCATTTTCCAAACTTGTCCGGTTTTTCAGCTATCGTGCCGGCCCCTGCGGCTCCAGCTATACCTACACCGATACCGGCTCCCATTCCCGCGATGCCAACGGCAAGACCGGCACCTATAGCCGTAAGAAACGTACCTCTTTCGTCTTTCTCTATCTCCACAAAAAGTTCGTCCATATAGATTCTATTGCTTTCTAAGTCCTCTACGGACAGAGTTACATTATAGGTACCTTCTTCAGTAAAAGTATGATTTACTAGTCTTCCTTGGTTCTCTTCTCCATCCCCGAAATCCCATGTTATGTTACCTAGATGTTCGATATTCTTTGCCGTGAAATTAAACCTGATCTCTTCACCCTCTTCATGAGCCATGTATCGTTTTACGTGATCTCCTACATCTCTATACTCTCCATCTTCATAAACAAGTATATCTATCCGACCCTCCACTCCGTTCTCTTCAGATTGTATTTTAGTATCTTCTAAACCCTGGACCGGTACGACACCTAACAAGAACAAGAGTAGGGTCACAACGGTCAAGGATACTAACACCTTTGAATTCATCTCTACACTGAGCGATCTCATCCTTTCACCTCTCTTTTTATTTTAGTATGCTCTCTCTCAACCTTGAAGGGTTCGTATTCAGACCCTCCACCTTCATAGAAGTAGCTGAAAAATTCCACGTACTGCAACCTTAAAGAGTGAACAAAAGACCCTAAAGCTTGAAGAACCGCATTGCCTAGATGACCTACGATCATGACCACAAGCCCAAGGAAGTAGAACGGTATTCTAGGATCTAATATCCCTGCATACCCCATAAGCCCGATCACACCCAATATAGATATGATCACACCCATACCCCGTAGGATCTTACTGGAGTCCATCGTTCCTTTGATGACCAAAACTGCTCCTGCCACCAGTATCATCACGGCTAAGGGAAGATTTATCGGCGCGCCGGAGACAAGATCAGCAAGAACGTTCACCGTAAGTGCTATTCCAGAAGTGGCCAATCCCAAAGCGAGTATCCTAGAGAATGAAAGGAAGTCTCCTATAAAGCCTGTCAGATCGAAAAACGCAAGGCCCTTCGCCCTGAAAACCATCAGCACCAAGCCGATCCCGGTCAGAACGACGCCGATCAGGTTGACCGGTCCTGTGAGTTCGAACAATAACTCCGTACCAAAAAAGTGATCCCATCCAAAGAGATAGCCAGATATGAGTATGGCTCCTCCTAACTGAAGTGTCCACCAAGAAACACTTTCTTTAATGACATCCGCATAGTCATTATCCTTCAAATATTTGACGAACTGGAGGAAGATACCGGCGTTAAGATAGAATAGTCCAATCAGTAAAGAGATTATAAGCAGGATAAGAGGTCCTTCACCTTCCAAAGTCTCTAAAACGGCCATGTCATTGATAAAATCTAACCCCAATCTACCGAAAAGGTTGGTATGAGTATCCTGTGCCGGGCCCAAATAGCCGCCCTGAAGAACTCCAAATATGAATGTACTTATACCTGCGCCCATCAATACCAGGGAAAAATTTTTAGTTCCTTCCTCCACTTTTCCGATCCCCTGGAGTAGGATGAAAGAGGTCAGCATTATGAGCAAGCCGTATACAGCGTCTCCAAGCATAAGACCGAAAAATATCACAAAGGCCGGAGCCAGAATAAAAGTTGGATCTATTTCATCGTACCGCGGAGGAGCGAACATGTGTGTCAAAAGTTCAAAGGGTTTGATCATTTTAGGATTGTCCAATTTAACAGGCACTTCGTCGGGGTTTTCAGGCTCTTCGATCACTACCTCGGCGTAGCCATCGGTGGCTACTTCCACCATTTTTTCTACTTCGTCAGTATCCTTTTCGGGTGCCCATCCTTTCAGTATCGTGGTGGTTTCAGTATTTCCAAACTTCTGGAGCACTTCTTTTTTTTCGCGATGGATACCGAGTTCTTCTTTCAAGGCACGATATTCTTTTTCGTAGTCCTCTTTTAATGATATCAATTTTTCTAAAAGGTCTTCTCTACTGTTTTTCAGATCTTCGATTTTGGAGGATAGATCATCTAAAGCTTCATCCGGTTTGCCTTTTAAATCTTTTAGACCTAAAGGACGGATGTCGCTCTGTCTCAATATAGATTGAAATTCTGTTTTATCCCTGATAAAAGCCGCTGCGATCACCACGTACTTCTCTTCTTCCTCCTGGATCCTTTCGATCTCGTAGAAATACGATTTCAGATCTCTGATATTTTTTTGGAATTCATTTGGATCTTTAGTGATACCTGCCTCTATCACTGTGAAAGATGAATACCCAAGATGACCCAGATCTATATCTAAGAATGATATCAATTCTAAGTCGGTTTTCTTCTGTTGAAGGTTTTCTATTTTTTTATTTATCTGAGCTAGTTTATCATCAAGGTTCAATATCATATCACCGTGATCTTCGAAAACCTCGTCTATCTCTGAAAGAAGACCCTCAAGCTCCTTCTTTTCCCTATCTATCTTTTTGACCTCTTCGGGAGATATAAATTCCTTTATTGCGCCCTTTTCTGGCTCCAAACTATCAAATATATCCAATATCGAGGTGATCTTGATTTCATAATCTGTGATCTTGCTCAGTCTTTCTGAGATGCCCATGGGTTCGACCAGCTTTTCAATTTCATCATCCCTATCAACACCGCTTATCTCAGCTATACCTTCCTCATGTAAAGAGTCTATGAGCTCATCTACCTCATCGTCATGGACCAGGATTGTAAGATCCTTCATCCGTTCCGGAAAGAACACCGCTTTATACCTCCATCACTCTTTTTATCACGTGATCAACGGCATCGGAAAGACCTTCTTCTGTGGATCTTCTTATCTTTTCCACTTCTTTCTTACCCTCTTCCCTTATCTCTTCCGCTGTACTTTCAGCCTCCTCTTTCGCTTTTTCTTCCTTCTCTTCCAATTCTTTTCTGAGAGAAAAAAGATCGTTCTCTTTCTGCTGTTTAGCCTTCCTTTCGGCCTCTTTCACGAGTTCTTTAGCCCTCTTCTCCGCTCTCTCTATCCTCTTTTGGGCCTTCTTCTCAGCCTTCTTTATCTTCCTTATCTCATCCACCGACACGGTAAAACCTCTTTTGGGATCGGTATGTAACGGTCCAGTTCTTTAGTGGACGCGGGTACATTTGCGGGTAACTTAAAAGGGGTTATAAAGATTTTGGTGGGGGTTCAAAGACTTAATAAAAGAGCGTCCCTATGATATACAATAAAAAGCTAATAGAAAGAATCTTGAAAAGGGAGTGTCTGTAAAAGATGTCGACGGATCTAAAAAGAAGAAAATCATCGGCCGTGGCGGTATCTCTTCTATTGGTTGTCTCGATAGCTTTAGTGGGTATCGGTCATTCAGGATCTTCAAGAGATCATGCCGATGAAGAGAACGAACAGATCATCTTGGTCGAAGCAAGCGGTGAAAAGGAACTCATGCTCTTGGACCATATGGATCTGACAGAATTAGACACATACAACGATTTTAAACTTATAGAAGCCGGAGAGACCGCTATCAACTCTCTGAAAGCAAACGGTGTACGGGTCAACACTCTGCCCTCTCGTACTGAGATCTCTGTAAAAGGCCATACCTTCGATATAGCTGAAGGAAGTCCTGAACTCGATCCCGACCTCTCTATAGAAGAGTACGATAGTGGAACCGAAGGACTTTACATCGTTCACATGCTCGGACCGATAAATCCAGGATGGCGTGAAGTATTGGAAGGAAAAGGCGTAGACATGATAAATTACGTTCCTAATTATGCATACGAGGTGAGTATGACTCCTGAGATAGCGGAGGAAGTAGAGGACCTCTTCTTCGTGGATTGGATAGGCATCTATCAGCCGGAATTCAAGATATCAGATTCTCTCCCCGAGAATTATGAAGAAAAAACCACAGTTAACGTCAGACTGGTCGAAGATCCGGATCCTAGAACTATCCATACTATAAGTTCGGAATTCACTCTGAACCGTTCTCTCGAGGGAAGAGATACTAGAGATCTTAAACTCGACGTGACTTCAGAAGAAGAGATCGAAGAATTAGCTTTGATGAACGACGTTTATTTTGTCTCGCGGTACACAGAACCCGAACTTCACTCCGAAGTAGACAGTCAGATAATAGGCGGCGGATTGTGGTTCATGGACGATGAGCACGACGATCCTGGTCTCCCCTATAGAAAGCACGGGGATTTTGGTGCCTACATAAATCAGATCGGTTATGCAGGAAAGAACGTTACCATCGCTATAGCTGACACAGGCATAGGTAACGGAACCATAGGAGATGCGGGCCACCCCGATCTGACCGGTAGAGTCATAGGAGGATACGGCTTCGAACATTTAGACGAAGATCACTGGGTAGACGGACACGGACACGGTACTCACGTGACAGGTTCCGCCGCCGGAGACACGTATGGAGCTATAGGCGAAGAGGGCGAATACCCCGGTTTCGGCCCCTACCTGATGGGACAGGGGTTAGCTTACGATTCTGAACTCTACGCGGCGAAGATATTCGACCCAGGGTGGGTAGGAGCAGATTATTACGAAATAGTTCAGATACCTAAAAGGAAAGCTGAGGCCTACATCCACAGCAACTCGTGGGGAGCCAGGACAAGCGGAGAGTACACCGAATCCGACGAAGCTTTCGATGAAGCGGTGAGAGACGCCGATAGAAACACCACGGGAAATCAACAGATGGTGATAACCGTTTCAGCGGGCAATTCTGGACCCGGGGATCAAAGTACAGGGAGTCCCGCAAATGCCAAGAACGTGATAACCGTAGGAGCGACGAGGAGCTTCATGCCTGACGGCAGTTACTATGGTGGAAGAGATACCGACGACCCTTTCAGCGTAGCTAGATTCAGCTCCCGAGGATGGACAGAAGACAACCGGATCAAACCGGACGTCGTAGCGCCAGGAGAAAACGTTCTTTCACTTGATAATCCTAATTTCCGGGTGGGAGGAACTTATGACTGGAAGTCCGGAACCTCCATGTCGAATCCCGCGGTAGCGGGAGCTTGTGCAGTTATCGTCGAGTGGTACGAAGAAAACCACGGCGAAACTCCGAGTCCCGCTATGGTGAAATCGCTTTTGATAAACACGGCCCGAGACGTACGCAGGGAAGAGTGTGACGGCGAACCCATACCCAACAAAGACGTCGGCTGGGGCATGGTGGACATCTCGAAGCTCGAATATCCAAAGGATGATCCTGTTCCTTTCTTATTGGAAGATCAAAACAGTCCCTTGGAAACCGGTCAAAAAGATATCTATAATATAGAAGCGGAGACTGAAGACGATCCTCTAAAAGTATCTTTGGTCTGGACAGACAAACATGCGGCTGAAGGTGACGATCCTACGCTCAAGAACGACTTGAATCTAGAAGTGGAATCACCGACAGGTGAGCTTTACCGTGGGAACGCATTCAGCGGAGGCTGGACACAAGCGGGACAAGACGCGATGACCCCCTTCGATTCAGACGGCGACGGTTATGATGATGTGAACAATGTAGAGAACGTTTACATCCATCCCGACGAGGTGGAAAACGGTGTTTACAACATCAGCGTCGAAGGTTTCAACGTCCCAGAAGACGGAAACAACGACGGAAACGCCAGTCAGGATTATGCACTGGTGGTTTACAACGCCGCTGCACCTTCAGTCGAGATAACCTCACCTTCGAACGATGAAACAGTCAGAGAAAACAGCCTTACGGCAGAATGGATCGGAGGGAGGAAATCATCCAGCCGGATAAAGTTGAACGACGCTGAACCCATCGATGTTGGAAGTGGTGACGAATACACCTTCGATGGTTTGGCTGATGGAAGATATGAGCTGAAAGTGATGGTCACCGACGACTACGGTAATCAAGAAAAAGATATCGTCGAATTCATCGTAGATACAGACCCGCATATCGAGATCGTCTCTCCGAGAGAGGAGGAAGTAATAAGAAAGGACGAAGTTACTATAGACTGGAACTCTCACAACGTTTCTTCTCAAGAACTGAGACTAAATGACGACGATTGGATCTTCAAAAACGATACGTCACATACCTTTGAGAACCTAAGTTCAGGGTATTATACGATCGAAGTCAAAGCTTCCGAACATGAGCATATGATAAAGAGTGCGAACTTCTCCATCGATACTTCGCCTCACATCGAGATGATCACACCCGAGGATAAAGAGATCGTGAGCGGTGGAGATGTAAAAGTTGAGTGGATCTCCGAGAACGTAGATCATCACGAGATAAGATCATCTGAAGGAGACTGGATAAACGTTTCCACCGAGACTTCTTATCACTTTGAAGACCTGTGGGGAGGGCGTCATAGTATAGCGGTTCGAGCTGCGGGTGAACCAGAGACTACAGTGACCGTAGATTTGATCTATTACGAAACTAGAGGACCTATAATGATCGAAGGCGATCACGATCTTGCTGCGAAAGCAGAGGAGAACGGATGGGCCGGTGAAGGCACCGAAGACGATCCTTATATGATCGATTGGTACGAGATCGACGGGGAAGAAAAAACATCAGCTGTACACATAGAAGACGTGAGCCTTCATTTCGTCATAAGGAACTGCAGACTCCTGAATTCAGATCGAACAAGTGATGAAAATAAAGAAAACAGTGGTATCTCGCTTCACGGGACGAGCAACGGACTAATCGAGGATAACGAGCTGAGGCTGAATTTTTACGGTATCCGACTTGAAGAGTCCAGCGATAATTCGGTGATCAATAACACTGCCGTAAACAATCACGCCGGCATACACACCATCGACTCGGAGAACAATGAATTTTTAAACAACGAAGCCTCTAAATTCAAATATCCCACCTACGGTCAAGGTATGCTCGTCGATGATTCCGACGGAAACGAGTTTTCGAACAACCGTGCCGTCAACAATGACGAAGGCATATTTCAAACTTCTTCAGACGAAAATCTGCTTTTGAACAACAACTTATCCTTCAGTTCTATAGGACTGAGGATCGAAGACTCAGAGAAGAACACTGTAAGAGAGAACTATCTTTCCGTAAATTCTCGCGGCATGTACGTTAGACATTCTGATGAAAACGAGATCGAAGATAACGAGGCTTTCAAAAACGCCTACGGTGTCTTCTTTTCATATTCGAATAACAATACTCTTTATGAGAACTCTTTCAGGGAAAATTACTACGGTATAAGGTTATCTTATTCTGAAGACAACGAGATCGAAGATAACAGTATCCTTGAAAGCGTGAGTTACGGCATCTATCTCTTCTCTTCCGAAAGGAACCACTTCACCGAGAACGAGCTGGTGGATAACGGACTGTATATATGGGGTCAGAACGTGGGATCATGGAATACCCATACCATCGATGAAACCAACACGGTAAACGGTAGACCGATACTGTACCTGAAAAACCAGGAGGGCATAACGATAACTGAGGACGACGAAGCCGGTCAGATCATACTGGCGAATTCTACAGGGATCACTATAGAGGGCCAGGAGATCGTAGACGGCGACGTGGGAATACTCCTGGGCTTCTCGGACGATAACCTCATAAGAGATAACGTTATGAAAGAGCAAATTTACGGTGTGGCTCTCCGTTATTCTAACAGGAACACTGTGAAGAGAAATCATATCTATAACGGTACCGCAGGGATATATCTTGCCGATTCTGATAGGAACACCATATCCGAGAACGATCTTATCGAAAATATCTGGCCAGGTGTTTATCTCGCCTCTTCGGAGAAAAACTTAGTGTTTGGAAACAATCTAACTAACAATCATGTTTATAGCATATACCTTACTAGGTCAAGAGACAACACTATCTATCACAATGAAGTGACCAACGAAGACCTACCGGAAGAGAACGAAGGTCAGGCGTACGATAACTCGAACAACCGATGGGACGACGGCTCAGAAGGTAACTTCTGGTCGGATTATCTAGAGAGGTATCCAGATGCATCGGATAAGAACGACCTAGGCGTATGGAACATGTCTTATGAGATCGCTGGAGACGGGAACGAGGACCATTACCCCTTAAAATCTAGAGACTCTTTGGGCGAACTACGAGTTCAAGTCCTGAAGCCCATAGACGGTGAAACGATGTTTTCTTCCGAAGTTACTGTCATATGGGCGTCTAAGGGCGGCGCTGGAGATATAGAATACAGTATCAGGTTGAACCAGGAAGGATGGCAAAACACCGATGAATCGAGGTACACCTTTCACGGATTACAGGACGGAGAACATAACGTTGAGGTTCAAGCGGAAGATGAAGATGGAGAAACTTCCACACATGAAATAACCTTTACAGTAAATACCGGTGTGAACGTCGAGATCACCTCTCCTGAAGAGGGAGAGATAATAAGGAGGTCGAGGGTTACGGTCGAATGGAGCACTGAGAACGCTGAATTCAGCGAGGTAAGATTAGACGGCCCCTCAGGTGAGGAAGGCGAATGGCAAGCAGTGGGAGAAGAATTTGAATACACCTTTGAAGACTTAGAAGACGGCGATTATACGGTGAAAGTACGTTCAGGTGACGGAGAAGGTAATCTAGCCTCTGACAGTGTAGAGTTTTCTTTAAGAACCGTATCGCTGGAGATCATCTCTCCAGAAGACGGTCAAGAGATAAATGAGGGTTCCGTTCTTGTAGAATGGACATCAGAGAACGCTGAATACCACGAAATACAGGTCTGTGGAGGACGATGGGATGATGTTGGAAACGCGACGGAGTACGAGATCACCGGCTTGAAGCACGGAGAATACGAAATTTCTGTAAGAGCTAGGGATGCCGCAAGACGTATCAGTACCGACAGCGTTTCATTTACAGTAGAATTTCCACTGGTGATCTCACCTGACGACGGAACGATCTTTGGTACCGATAATGTCACTGTTCAGTGGGGACTGCCTTCACCAGAAAAGTATGGTAGTCTATATTACGAGATCAGCCATAACGACGAATGGAAAAACGTGAACGATTCCACACAATACACTTTTGACGGATTAGAAGACGGAGAACACACTGTAAGGATAAGGGCGTTAGACGATCATGGGATCATCGCTTCCGACCGGATCACTTTTTTGGTAGATACTCGACCACCCGATATCAGGATCGTTTCACCTCAAGACCATGAAGTGGTAACGACTTCAGATGTTACGGTGGAATGGGAAGGTGAAGACGAGATCAGCGGTATAGATAGATACCAGATAAGGATTGACGGAGGCGAGTGGAAAGAGCCCGATTCGGATTCAAGACACACCTTCGTGGGACTTCAAGAGGGAGAGCACACCGTGGAGATCAGGGCCTATGATAGAGCCGGTAACGCCGCAAATCGAACGGTCACGTTCGAACTCGAGGTAGAAGAAGAGCCTCCTTACTTTATATGGTTTATAATCGGTCTTTCTGTTACCGCTGGGGCTCTTTTCCTGATCCGAGTCGGTCTTGTGATGATGAACAAAAAAAGAAAGGAAAAGGTCATATCTTCTAAAAAAACTTTACAAGAGTTAGAGGAGGAACACCATATAGTGGGATACGATGAATATGAAGAGGAATATAAGCTGTAGATATATCGAGAGTGAAGAGGCCATAGGAGATGAGAAAATTGCATCCTAACGTCAAAAAGATCTATGTTATCATCGGAATCATCCTAGCCTCTTTCTGGGTACTATTGTTATCCGGGATCATCAGATTCGGCTGGATACGATTTTTTCTACTTGTGATATTTAGTGTTCTCATATTTTTATCAATATTCACGGAACCAAGGTCCTCCAGCGGCGAAGAATATGAAAACATATTCAGTGGGCCATGAAAATAAAGCAAAATTGATAGAATCGATAATTTTATAATCGATACTTCTTTGGTCTTGTTAAGATGAGATCATCCGTGACCAAGTTACTGAGGCCCGAGTACTCTTCGAAGATAGCAGGAACGATCTTTATAGCCCTTTCAGCTTACCTTTTCTTTTTCACCGATCTCACCAATGCGGCTTTAGGAGCTTTTTTCATCGGCATTTTTACAATACTTATAATACATGTACCTACCGTCGAGGAGGACACCGCTCTAGCGGGGTTGAAAAGTGGAGTGATGTCCATACATCATATGCTGGAAGATATGGATGTATCGCAATTTGGTCTTTTGGTCCCTCCTCAAAAAGGTCTTACCGAGACCAGGGTATATATACCCGCTGGAGAACTCGAAGGCGTACCGGATCTTTACGACGAGATGTTCATCGTCTCAGAAGGTAAGGGCAAGACTGGAGTCTCTTTGATACCCCCTGGAAAATCTCTTTTGGACGAAGCTAAAGGTAAGATGGAATATGATATAGAAGGGCAGGACATCGAAGCCGGAAGAGAATGCATGGGCTATCTCTCCCAGGGTATGGGCCTGGCCAAGTCATTCAGCTTTAGAAAGAAAGAAGGAGATGTTAAGATAAGGATCACCCTTGACAGATACGATAGCTATTGTGAAGAGATCAGAGAGAAGGCGGGGGAATTATGTTCCCGTACTGGATGCCCCCTCTGTAGTGCTTACCTGTGCGCTGCTTCAGAATCTCTCTCTGAAAATCTGAAGATCGTCGATTTTGAAAAGGAAGGCGAGCACATCAAGTACAGCCTGGAGGCGGTGTGATGCAGGTGAGCCAAAAGATCGCCTTATCCATGGCGATCTGGACCGGCTTGATCTTGGTTTTCGTAGGAGGTCAAAGCTTTGAATTATTCTTTATCCTGCTGCTCATAGGTCTTTTGATATCTAGGGAGCTTTCGAGCATTTACATAAGATCTTCAACGGCGGACAGGCTCGATGGCTTCATCCAAGTCGGCATAATAGTGTTCATAGCCATCGTTGCTCGGCGTATACTATCCATCCTTAACCTACTGTGATGGTGTGTTACGTGATCTTATCTAGTTAACCCTTTCTTTCACATATAACTCCTGGGACCTCTCGAGTGATCTTCTCCACCTTCTCTCTCTTCTTTCTGCTTCTTGATCTTCTTGTAGGCTTCGTCGAAGTGTTTCTGTTTTATCCTTGTCTTTTTGATCTCTTCGTCGTCCATCTCTCCTCCTTTCTCTAGGTACTCTCGCATCGCTAGCATAACAGCCTCGTTGCATATCGAAGCTATATCGGCGCCGCTCATATCCTTCGTTTTCTTGGCTAATTTCTCTATATCTAGATGGTCTGTGACGGGTTTTTCACGGGTATGGACCTCAAATATTTTTCTTCTAGTCTCCTGGTCGGGCATAGGTATGGTTATCCTCCTATCGAATCGGCCTGGTCTGAGAAGAGCAGGATCTATGAGTTCGGGCCGGTTGGTCGCTCCTATGACTACCACGTCGTGAAGTGCCTCTAGACCGTCAAGTTCTGTCAAAAGCTGGGAGATCACCCTTTCAGATACGTTGGAATCTGAACTCGATCCTCTCTCTGGAGCAAGAGCGTCGATCTCGTCGAAAAAGATTATGGTAGGTGCCGCCTGTCTTGCTTTTCTGAAAGTTTCGCGCACCGCCTTTTCACTCTCTCCTACCCACTTTGAGAAGAACTCCGGGCCTTTCACGGAAATAAAATTCGCTTCGCTCTCGTTGGCCACTGCTTTTGCGGTGAGAGTTTTACCCGTTCCTGGTGGACCGCTCAACAGGATCCCTTTGGGAACTTCAGCATCCATGTGCTCGAACAACTTCTCATACTGTAAAGGCCATTCCACCGCCTCTTTCAACTCCTGTTTAACCTCGTCCAATCCTCCGACGTCTTCCCAGGTCACGTCCGGTGTCTCGATAACAACTTCCCTCATGGCCGAAGGTTCCATCTCTCTCAGTGCTATGTTGATATGTTCTTTCTTGACTTCCAGACTTTCCAAGACCTCCGGTGGTATCTGTTCTGCTTCCATATCTATATCCGGAAGAACGTCTCTCAAAGCTCTCATAGCAGATTCTTTGGCTAAAGCTTCTATGTCGGCACCTACGAAACCGTGTGTGTGTGCCGCGATGTCTATTATATCGATATCATCAGCTAGAGGCATACCTCTCGTGTGTATCTCCAAGATCTCTTTTCTGCCTTCTCTATCTGGCATCCCGATCTCGATCTCTCTGTCGAATCTTCCGGGCCTGCGTAAAGCCGGATCAAGGGCATGCGCTCTATTGGTGGCTCCTATCACTATGACTTTACCTCTCGCTTCAAGACCGTCCATCAGAGAGAGCAGTTGAGCCACTACTCTCCTTTCCGTTTCTCCACTCACTTCGTCTCTCTTTGGAGCTATAGAGTCCAGTTCATCTATAAATATTATAGATGGTTGATTCTCTTCCGCTTCTTCAAAGATGTCTCTCAATCTGCCCTCGCTCTCACCGTAATATTTCGACATTATCTCAGGACCACTTATCGTGAAGAAATTCGCATTGGTCTCAGATGCCACGGCCTTCGCCATCAGTGTCTTTCCCGTACCCGGAGGACCGTGCAGAAGAACTCCTTTAGGTGCTTCGATACCGACCTTGTCGAAAAGTTCAGGGTGCCTCAAAGGTAACTCCACCATCTCTCTTACTTTTTCTACTTCGTCTTCCAAACCGCCTATATCTTCATAAGAGACCATCGGCGCTTTAGCGATCTCCTCTTTACTGATCGGTTTTTCTGAGATGGAAACCTGAGTAGTATCAGGTTTTATTATTACGGCTTTTCTTGAAGGAGAATATGACTTAACGATCAATTCTATTTTATTACCCATTATGTTAAGAGTTATAGAATCGCCCTTAGTTATAGGTCTGTCACGCAGCGCTTGTTTTCTCAGGTATTCTTCCCCTCCCATCAATCGTACGGGCTGCGTGGGTGCGAAGGTCACTTTAGTGGCGGTGATTGGTTCAACTTTCTCTATACCCACCTTCTCGTCTATTTTGACCCCCGCGTTTCTCCTGGTGGGTCCGTCTATCCTTATTATGCCGGTATTCCTGTCACTTTCGTCCCCGGGCCAGACTTTGGCCGCGGTCTGTTTATTGCCATATATCAGTATGATATCTCCGCTTTTAAGCCCCAATCTTTCTTTGACTTCAGGGTCGATCCTTGCGAGACCTCTGCCGACGTCACTGGACTTGGCTTCAGCTACTTTAAGAACTTTTTCATCTTCTTTCATCCAACTCACCTCACAACTATACAATGATATGTTGTTATATTGTTGTTGTATACTAACATATTGGTCCTATTTAAAGGTTGTGTACCTCTAGAAACGAGGTTAATCAAAAAAATTATACTCGAAGAGACATATTCCTAAACCATGTCCCTCTCACCTATACTCGTGATATCCTTCGTCATAGCTTTCCTTGTTGGATTAATCGTGGGTATCGAAAGGTCATACAGAGCACGGACTGAAGACGCCTTGAAGGGAGCAGGGATAAGAACTTTCATACTTGTTAGCGTAACCGGCTTTTTATTTTCGGAGGTGTTCAAAGACGATCCATTCACTCTCGTCATCTTTATCGGTGGATTTTCTATCCTTTTTTTTACCCTCGGTATGATACGTGCTTTTGAACAGGAACCCGGGATGACCACGCCCGTAACGCTGCTGATCGTCTTTTTAGCCGGAACCGCGGTCGGTCTAGGTTATCCTTTCACCGCGTTATTCGTCGCCGTGGTCACTCTTGCGCTGACTTCCACGAAAGGGACCCTTCATCGTTTCGCAGACCTGTTATCTTACCAGGAGATGGAGAGTGCCGTTCGTTTTTTAACGGTAGCTCTAATCCTGCTGCCTATAACTTACACCTTGGGGCCATTACATCCGCTCATCGGACCGGGGCGCATATTCGATCCCATGAAGGCGGTTCTGATGATACTTTTCGTATCCAGCATCTCTTTTACGAGTTATTTGGTGATGAAATTTTTTGGAACAGGTAAAGGCATGGAGATCTCCGCTTTTATAGGTGGGTTTGTCAGTTCGGCCGCAGCGACCGCTTCGATGTCTGAAAAGTGTAAAAAAAATCCGGCTCTCGAGATGATCTCTACAGTAAGCATACTCTTGACGAATTCATCCATGTTCATAAAAGACTACATCATAATCGTCACCATGGGGGGTTTCATGTTGGCGTTGGATTTTACAGTGCCCATAGTGGTATTATCGGGGCTGACGGTTCTTCTTTTCATCTATATGATAAGATCGCATCGGGAAAAAGAACCAAAGACACTAGAGCTCGAACTAGAGAGCCCCTTTGCACTGAAACCCGCGGTGAAGTTCGCGTTTATATTCAGTATCATATGGGCCTCCTCATATGTTCTCCAAAATCAGTTCGGCTCTTTTGGAGTTTACGCCGTTTCAGTAGGAGGACTCATATCTACGACCTCCGTTTCGGCATCTATGGCAACGATGTACGCAAGCGGCGAGATCGGTTCTTTGACAGCGCTTTCTACAGTACTTCTTTCCTTCGCTCTCAGTTCCATCTCGAAGATATTTATAGCTAGGAGTTATTTTAAGGGCCTAGGTGCAAGAGTCGCTGCACCTATGATCTCAACTAGTGTAGTGACTTTCATTATGGTCGTCTTGCTGAATTTGTAGGAAAATAGTTAAATAGACAAGTCCGATGAGTGTGGTACGGTACAGATGTTGAGCACGGGATTCGTAATCGCACTGCTGTTGATCTTCGGTTTCGTCGGGGCCATTTTAGTACTCGACAAGTTCGAATACTTGGAACCTTATGGCTTAGACGTTTCCGGTCCTTTTCTGATGTGGAAAACAGAAGGAGGGAAGAACTTTATAAATAAACTCGCGGAGAAAAAACGTTTTTGGACCAATTATGGATCCCTGGGATTGATCATAGTTTCTATCTCAATGATCATCATATTTTTTTTGGTCGCCTGGTCCGCCTACTTGGCAACCTCGATACCCGCGGAGCAGGCCCCTGAGACAATTGAGATATTGGCACTCCCTGGTATCAATCCTTTGATTCCACTTTGGTTTGGAATATTAGGATTGGCCGTGGCGATAATAGTACACGAATTTTCTCATGGTATCCTAGCACGTGTCGCCGATATAGATATTAAATCGCTCGGACTGATATTTGTAGTGGTACCTATAGGCGCTTTCGTAGAACCGAACGAAGACCAGATGGAAGATCTTGAAAGTATTAAAAGAGGCAGAATATACGCGGCAGGCCCTACAACTAACATCATATTGGCTCTAGTGGTCGTGTTGATTTTTTCCACCCTTTTCATGGGAGCTATATCAGCTAGAGAAGAGGGCGTAGTAATAAGCGGTATCGTCGAGAACTCTCCCGCGGCGGCAAGTGATCTTCGTGAGGGAGAACAGATCCTGTCAATAGGGCACGAGCGTATCAGGAACAGAGATGATCTAAACTCCGTGAATATAACGCCGGTTGAAAATGTAGAAGTAGAAACTCTGAGAGGCGATAGTGAACACAGCCATAGTATCACATCTGGGTTGGTAGTTGCCGGCATGGTAGCCGGTTATCCCATGGAGAGAACCGATATAGAAACAGGAGATATCATAACGGCGATAGACGATTCTACCGTGAAAAATTACGACGATTTTTCGGAGTTGTTGGATAGTAAGGAACCCTACGAAGAGATCAAGGTGACCTATCATAGTAAGAACGAAACGGATTACGAAGAATACAACGTTACTTTTGAATTGGATGAACGCAACGGTGATGCATACATGGGTGTGATGGTCACATATCTAGGTGTAACTACCTGGGAAGTTGATATGATCCCAAAGTTATTATCTCGACCCTATGCCGATGCGGAGAACCTACAGGACTATGTCCAAAGTTCTTTAGAATATATCGCTCTACCTTTCCTTGGCTTATCTCCTCTTCCCGAGGAGATCGCGGAACTTTACACCATCGAAGGTCCTCTTTCCGTTCTACCTTCGAATTCTTTTTGGATCATCGCTAATTCACTCTACTGGATATTCTGGTTAAATCTGCTGGTTGGTTTATTCAATTCCCTGCCTGCAGTACCGTTAGACGGGGGTTTTATATTCAAAGATGGTATGAAAAATTTAGTCAAAAAAATCGGCCTCAACGACGATAAAGGTGAAAAGGTATCCTCCGCCATCGCTTATGGCCTAGCTCTAGCCATCCTATTTCTCCTGCTGTGGCAGTTGATAGGACCCCGGATATGAGACCAAGAAATTTTTTATGCATCTTTTCTTTTCTTCGATACGATTGTAATGTTATCTTTCGAAGAAGTCGCCGTGATCGATAAAAATTCGGCTTTCAGAGGAACGCCCCCTGAAGAGCTCATGGAGAACGCCGGAAAAGGTTTGGCGGAAGAGATCATGGAAAGATATTCAGAACGAACAGTCATCTTTTTCTGCGGTACCGGTAACAACGGCGGCGACGCCTATGTTGCGGCCCGTTATATTGCGGAGAAGGGGAGTAAAGAAAATATAACGGTATACTTGATAAAGGGCGAGGAGAACGTGCGGAGCGATATCGCTAGAAAAAATCTAGATAAATTGGACCCTGAGATGATCGTGGAAAAAGACCTAGACCTACTGCAGATAAAAGAAAGATCTATTTTCGTAGACGCTTTACTCGGAACGGGTATAAAAGGTAAGATCCGAGAGCCTTACAGGAAAGTGATCAAAAAGATGAACGAGGAGAACAACCCCGTGGTTTCTGTAGATGTTCCAAGCGGGTTGGGAGCGGATCTCAACGTGAATCCCGATCTAACGGTAACATTTCACGATGTGAAAGAAGGCATGTCTAAAGAAAACTGTGGGGAGATCATCGTAAAAGATATAGGAGTGCCAAAAAAGGCCAAGGACCACACAGGCCCCGGGGAGATGTTCTTATATCCCCGACCGACGCAGCATTCTCACAAGGGTGAAAACGGAGAATTGATGATAGTCGGCGGAGGACCCTATACAGGCGCCCCCGTTCTAGCGGCAAAAGCCGCCTACCGCACCGGAGCGGACCTAGTTCATCTAGTGGTCCCTTCATCTATAGCCAGTATAATAGCGGGATTCTCTCCTAACTTCATAGTCCATCCTATGGAAGGTGAAAAATTGGAGATGCGGCACGTCGATAAGATATCGAAGCTTTCCAAGGAGTGTGATTCTATGATCATCGGACCTGGACTGGGGGCCGAAGAAAAAACGCTAAAAGCGGCGGCTAAGATCATCAAAGACGTGGAGATACCTCTGCTGATCGACGCGGATGCATTGAAGGCGTTTAAAGGCGATAAAAACGAGAAGGAAGAAGACATCATACTAACGCCCCATCGTGGAGAATTCGAGATGCTGGTCGGCGCCAAAACAGAAAAGCTTAAGGAAGAAGCCGATCATTTTGCCAAGAATAACCGGGTTACGTTACTGCTAAAAGGTGAGAAGGACTATATCACGAACGGTGAGGATTACAGATGGAACGATTTCGGTGATGCGGGCATGACGGTAGGGGGAACGGGAGATACACTTTCAGGGGTAGTCGGTGCCTTGATGGCTAAAGGTTTGAACGCCTTCAAAGCCGGAAGATTAGGGGCCTACCTGACCTGTGCAGCCGGAGATGAAGCTTTTAAAGAATATTCTTGGGGTCTACTACCTGATGACTTGATCGAAAAGATCCCTGTATTTTTGAATGAAAAATAAATTCGGTCAAAATAGCACCACAATAACACAAAACTATTTATAGCACGAACGACAAAATAATATAGTAGGTAGTTAAGAAGATAAAGAAGGTGAACTGTAAATATGGCTGACGAAGATGGAGAGCACTCTATGGGTGTCGATGACCCTCGGAACAGAACTTTGAAAGTAAATGACCTGACAACCGCCATAAAGAACAGTATAGACGAAAGAGGGATGGAGACAAGTGCGGCTCAGATGATGGCGGAACACGTTCTTAATTTCTTTGGGTTCAACGAAAGGATAATAGATAACATCTTGGAGCAAGAAGACCGAGACGTATTTTACATGTTAGAAGACGCAGGATTACTTACGACTGAGCGTGAAGAGACCACTCTTTATGACGGAAGAGAATGGAGGATACATTACTGGTTGTTCGAAAAAGACAAGATAAATGAACTCATCGAGAGCCAGTCTTTAGAAAAGAAGGCGGAAAAAAAAGAAAACGACGTATACGATGAAGTCCCCGAAGGAGTCTGGTCCTCTAGAGGTTGAAAAAAAACAGATAAATTTTTGTCTGTTAGATCATCTTTTCTAGGTATAGGTTAATTCAGGATTTTACAGGAAGGATATAGTTACATGTACGATTTGAAGGTGTTTAGAAGAGGTAAAAAGTGAGTGTGATGGGCCCGCCGAAATTTGAATTCGGGTACCGGCGTCCCGAACGCCGAAGGATCGACCAGGCTACCCCACGGGCCCTGTTTGATCTTGAGAACAAAAATAAGGTATAGGATAAAAAGGTTACTGACTTACAAATTCTTTCAACCTGATGTCTTCATCGCCTTTGAACTCTCTTATAGAGTGCACTGCCGTTCCTATATCGTCTTCTATCCTAAAAAGATGCGAATCACATCTGCAGTCGGAACATCCGAATCCTTCTATCTTTCGATACTTTTTTCCCAAAAGCGATGCCGTCTCACATTCTTTCTTCTTCTTTTCTTCGTATCCCATCATGTCCAGTATCTCGCTATTTTCCAAGATATAGTCTATGTGCCAATGTTTTCTTTTGTCGTCGCTGATATGTCTTTTCACCCTGCTTTCGATACCGCTCTGGGCCGATCCGACGTAGACGTAGTTTCCCCGTTTAAATCTGATCTTTCTCAACGAACCCACTTTCTTAGTCACAGGTCTTTTTAAATGAAAAAAAAGGAGATATATGCCCCTCACGACCATCACATCACGTTATATCGATCCTGAATACCACGGTTCCTCCCCCTGTGTAACTTTCCCCTGGATCCACACACTGCACGTAGGCAACGTTCTCGTCTTCTTTGTTCAATCCCAGCTCTAAGGGTTTTACTCCTTTTTCCAATGCGGTGGAGTAATGCAGGATCGTAGCGAGCGCGTGCGTACACAACCTGTCAGTTCTTTCCAAAAGTATCTCCGGATCTTCAATGAATATTTCATCGCCTTCGTCATATACGGGGCAGTCTCCCTCTATCTCTTTGACTTCTATCTTCAACATACTTTATCCCTTTTGATCTTTTCTTTGAGCAGTCTAGAAGCTATCTTGAGTCCGTCTCTAGTCTTCAACTTTGATTTGCCCTTCCTCTTATCGTATCTTATTCCTATCTCAGATATATCTCTATCTGAAAAGACAGTGTGGAGGCCCGCCTCTATCTCGAAACCTTCCGCGGAGATACTTCGAGCTTCTAAACCGTCCTTCTTGAATCCCCTCAAGCCGGTGCAAAGATCTGAGACCTCTGTACCATACAATTTGTTGGCTAGGGCCGTAAGTATCTTGTTGCCTATCTTGTTCTTGGTGCTCATGGCCCCTTCGCATATCTCGCCATCGAATCTACTCGCCAAAACCATATCGGACCCGTTATTCAGCCGATTCAACATTTCTGGTATCCTTTCGGCCGGATAAGAACCGTCGCCATCTATCAAAAAAACCTTATCGCCGTCTGCCTTCTCTAGGCCTTTTCTTACTCCTTCCGCCTTCCCTCTATCGGCATGAAAAACATCTATACCCATTTTTTCTACTTTCTCTACGGTCCCATCAGAGGAACCTCCGTCCACCACGAAGATCTCCACGTCATATCCGAGTTCATAGATCTGTTCCTCGGGTATATCTTCTATCACCTCTACTATGCCCTCTTGTTCGTTAAGAGTGGGGATGATCACGGTGACTAGATTTTCTGAATCCATCATTTGACCTCGTCTATCGATAGTAACATCGGTCTGTAATCATTCAAGATGGTATTTAATCTCTCGTTTTGCTATATCCGGTCTATACTTACGTATTATCTCTATGAACTTATCCTTCTGAGTGCTTGCTAAAACCCCGTAAAGATCGTTAAAAACCTCCTGCTCAGCCATATCCTTAACGATTAGCCTTTTCTGTGCCTCCGTTAATTTGCTCTTTCCTCCTTTAGAATCTTCATTCTTCAAATACCTTTCCAATTCAGAAAGTTTATCCACATAAAAACCGATCTTTCGCGGTCTGTCCGGACCTATGTTCCTGACCAGCCCACACTTGTTACAGTAGGGATGAGGAGCTAATGTCATCTCCGACTTTCTTCTGAGCAAGGGTAGCCAATCATCATCTATGGATCGATGTCTGCATATAGGTTTTTCCATATCCTCACCACCTTTTTCTCTCATACTATATTACGGAGTATAGCTATATATCTTTTTTCCAAATCGCAGTAGTTTGTATTATCTGCAAAAGATTTCCTAAAATATATATTCAACACATATATTCTTAACCATTTGAATGCGAGGGGATATCGACCTGATGAATTATATTTACCCTCCTTCTTTTGCCCGATACAAAGGGCGAAGAATTCACATTTATGAACTTTACAAAGTGCGTAATTACAACAATTATGACGATTGCAAAGGTTTATATTGTGAGTCCACGTTCTTATCATCATGAGCGAGGACGTTTATCAAAAAATTGCATTCTATAACCATTGGTGGTCAACAGGAAAGGTAAAAAAAGGATTGGCTAGATCATTCAAGAGATCTCTGTTCGATAAACTGGTTGAGAGATTGGACTATCCGAGGATACTGGCAATACTGGGTCCAAGAAGAGTTGGCAAAACAACCCTGATGTACCAGCTCATACAACACCTCCTCTCAAAGAACAACGTGGATCCTGAACATGTACTTTATATATCCATGGACGAGATCGGAGTAGAAGATCTAGATGAACTTTTCGATACTTATCAAAGATTTGTACTGATGGACGAGATAGGCGAAGAAGAAATATATTTTTTCCTTGATGAGATACAATTCATAGATGATTGGCAGCTGATGTTGAAGAAATATTTTGATCAAAAGTTTGATATCAATTTCGTAGTAAGTGGGTCTTCATCCATGGATATAACAAGGGGGACCAGCGACAGTCTTGTAGGAAGGATCGATGAGCACATACTACTGCCATTTTCTTTCAATGAATACTCACATTTCAACGGAAAAGACACACTGCCAGATGATCTTACACTGTCTTTCAACTACGATGATCTACAGAGTCAATACGGCTCATTATTAAAACATAAAAAAAGATTAAATATAATACTCAACCAATATCTTTTAGAAGGAGGGTTTCCAGAAGTCAACCAATATGAAGATCTCATGTTGAAATATGAATACATATGGAAAGATATCTTTGAAAAGGTAGTTTATAAAGATATACCTTCAGTTTATAATATAAGAGACCCTAAATTGTTACGAGGTCTACTGGAAATAGTGGCGAAAGAGACCTGTCAAAATGTGAGTTATACTAATCTTAGCAATGGCCTTGACGCCAAGAGAGAAACTATTTCAAAATATCTATCATACCTCGAATCTGCATATCTCATAGATCTATCTACCATCTACTCAAAATCCAAAGTTAAAGAACAGAGGGCAAACAAGAAGGTTTATCTTACGGATATCATACTCAAGAATGCCTTACTCCGTACAACTGACCTCTCTGACAGATCTGAATTAGGAAAGAGTGTTGAGACCATCGTTTACAATCATCTAAAATATATCTCCCGGAAAAATAGGGATATAAATATATCCTACTGGAGGGAGAGGAACAAAGAAGTCGATATCGTCTTTGAGGATGGTGAAGAGACCATCCCGATAGATGTAAAATACAAAAACGATATTTCAAAGAAGGACCTCAAAGGAGTTATCCATTTTTGCAAAAAGTTCGGAATAGAGAAGGGAGCTGTAATCAATAAAGATGGATTAGATAAAAAGAATATAGATGGTATAGACTTAATCTTCATACCTCTCTGGTTCTTTTTACCCATAGCAGAAAGAAAAACCTGACCTCCGCCCCTCATATTCCATCTGATCAGATGGTTCAGTAGATCATAACTGCCCCCAAAGAAATATGCGCCTCATGGTAGAGAAGGTATTCGCCTATATACTCAGAGAAAAAGGTGAACAGAAACAGTTGTTGGCCTTTGCTCACAAGGACTTCCAAGATATCTCTCTTCAGGTGCTAGGAGGTGCGCTGGAGGTATAAGGCCCCCGCAGTTCCGAGATCCACTAATCGAGGAAAAAGAGGACGAAGTCCTCGCATCCTCACTGACACTGCGGATCTTTAGGATTGTATCCCTTGATCCTCGGGCAAAGCCCTGAGGATCCGATGGCATTCTGCCTGATTTTACGTAAACGTCGCGAGCTTTAGATTTTTGCCTTCTCTATACCTTTCAACAGTCCATATAACGTCCTGTTAGCCGGGACCGAAATGTCCACTTCTTCCGCTTTTTGGATCACGGCTCCGTTGATCTGATCTATCTCTGTCTTTCTCTTATTTTCTATGTCTTGAAGCATGCTCGATCTGTTGTCTCTAGTATTTTTAGCTACCCTCTTAGTCTCTTCAAAAGGATCATCGACCGGAAGTTCCGTATGTTTCCGAGCAACTTCTGCGGCTTCTTCTACTACTTCTTTCAATACTCCTAGAAGAATCTCATCATCCAATAAAAAACCGTTTTTCACTCCAAGAAGAGCAGTTATAGGATTGATGCCCGTATTCACTATGACTTTCTTCCATATATGGCCCAATATGTTATCGCTTACTTCGGTTTTCAAACCTGCCTTGTTCAGCAGTTCTGAAGTTTTCTTTACCTCAGACTTTTCCGGATCACCTTCAGGATAGGCACCGATGACAGTTTCACCTATCCCCGCATGTCTGACTTTGCCGGCTTCTATGTAAGTCACTCCGTGACTTGTTACACCGCCTATCGTCCTCTCTTTTCCCACAAAATTTGCGATGATCTCCTCGTTCATCAGACCGTTCTGTAGAGAAAGAACAGAGCAGGATGGATTCAAGTGAGGTGCAATTCTTTCAACAGCTTCCTCCGTATCGAACGCTTTGGTGGTGATCAAGACCAGATCGACTGTTTTCAGTTCAGTAGGATCTGTGGTGAAATAAACCTTGGAAACTAGTTCCGTTTCACCCTGAATCCGGATCGATTCAATATCCTCCTTGTGTCGACCCAATAACGTGACTTTATTTTCTCTAGCTAAAAGGCCCGAGAGAAAACTTCCCATAGCTCCAGGACCCACCACGCCTATATTCATACATTACCTCCTTTTCGAAGAGAACTTTCACGGTTTTATAACTTTATCTACTTCGCTGGTCAAAAGGTCCATCTGATTATCTTCGAGTGTGGTCGGGTTCACGGGTATCATCAAAATAGACCTGTTTATGGCTACCTGGTCTTTTATCGATTGTATAAGATGTAAAACCGTTCGGAAATCATTGTTAGTGATGAGATATTCCAGTCCGTTGAGCAGGATAACACCTTTTTTTCGGGTCAAAAAATTTTCTATGGTCAAACTGAATTTTTCAAGACTTTTCGGCCTTATAACGTCTTCCCTATCAACATTAGAAAGCCATATTATATCTACATCTTTCAGGCCGTACTTATCTCTGACCTTATCGGGATAATCTCGAGTGACACAAAGTCCTTCCTTTCCAGCATCTAATATGTCTTTGAACATCTCAAAAGACAACGACTTGTCAGAACCTCTTTCATCTACCAGGTAAGTAGAGCTTATGGAGATGCCTTCAGGGAGTGGTTTCTTAATTTCTTCTTCAGTCGGTTCTTCATCTGTGCTAGCAGGCGCTTTCTCACTCTCCGGGGTGTAGTCCTCTCCTCTCTTTTCGCCTTCCGTCTCTGCCGCCTTTTTTTCTCTTTCCTCAAGAGGCGGCTCCATGACGCCAAGGCCCTCTCCTTCTTCCCCCGCCTCATTAGCTTTCTCTTTTATAGATTGTACCATACTCCTCGCGAGGCTTCTTTTCACTCCATCTACACTGGATATCTCAGAGGCCGACGCCTCTGTCAGGGATTTTACCGAAGTGAAACCAGCTTCGTAAAGATTTTTCGCTATCTCGTCCCCTACACCCTTGAAAGTTTTGTAATACTCGGTGAGTTTTGTTTTGTAAAGAGGTACTATCCCTATATCCACTTCTTCTTCGTTGATATCCCAGCTGTAGATGTACTCCAGATCTTCCATATCCTCTTCGTCGAAACTGAGTTCTCTTACATCAGCGCCTTCGATTATCATTTCTTTGTGCTCTTCCAATGCACTTATCACTTCGTCAGAAGCATCAATATATGCCTCTACTTCGTCGTCCTCTGCAAGATCGAAATCCTGACGCATGTTTTTCAATCTGAACATAGTCTCTTTAGCCATCATCTCGTCCCATATATCCGCATATATGGTCAGATCGACGTATATCTCATGGTACTCACGGACGATCTCTTCAAATCCTTCAGGCAGCTTCGCTTTGAAGGTCACCATCCCGGGTTTGATCTCTATGATCTGCCCCTGGATCCCTATACTAAAATCATCTCGTTCCACGCCCTCTTTGATCTCTTTAGGGTCTCTCTGGTTTAGCATGGTAGCTATCCTACTTTTCCACTGCTTGTATACATTTCCTATGGCTTTTTCGTTAGGATGTACCTCCAATATCTTTTCATCCCATTCGTCTTCAGGTCCCAAGACTTCAATATTTTTCACTTTGGCTTTATCTTTGATCATCTCCTCGAATCCCTCTATTGTGCCCATGGCTTCCGTGGTTTTACCTTTGTAAACTATCAGGTCTAAAGGCCATTTTTCAGGGATGTCGTTCCTGCGTTTGATGAGCTTTATATCATCTACTATCTTTCTTACCTCTCTCATATCTTCTTCAAGCTCCTGCTTTTGTATGAGCTGGTTGGTTTCAGGCCATTCACACATGAATACAGAATCTTTTTTTCCGTTCAATTCATCGTATATATCCTCAGCTATGAATGGAGAGACGGGTACCAACATCTTAGCCGTAGATACCAGTGCTTCGTAAATGACCTTCAATATCGAGGATATAACATCGTCCCCTGCACTCTCTTCTAACCTGACTTTTGCCCGACTAAGGTACCATTGTGCTATATCATCCATCACAAGCTTACCGAGGTGCTCTATCGCCTCGTCGTACCGGGCGTTTCTATATGATTCTTTAACTTTGGTCTTGGTGGATTCTACGCTCGAGAGAAGCCACTCGTCTTCCATGATCATGTTTTCTCTCAGGAATTCTAGGGTGGTCTCGCCGGGCTCCACATCGTATTTCTCTATCTGATCGGATAAAAAGCTCTTCAGATTCCACAGGATCCTCACGATAGGATGCGGGTATTGAAGATCGTCTCCTCTGATCTTACGACTTTCCCATGGTGGGTCCCCCGAAAGCATGTAAAGTCTTAGAGAATCGTAACCTTGCTTATCGGTCAATCCTCTCACGTCTTTGTAATCTATCTCGCTTACCACGGGTCCCTGCATCAGCATCTTTTCGAAACTTTTTTCCTCAAGAAGTGCCGATGAAAGCGTCACGGCAGCTGTCAGTAGATCGTCTCTCTTTGCATTCTTACTTATGAATATCTCTCCGGGCCACCAGGATTGATATTCTTTCTCATCTTTGGGATAACCCAGCTGAGCCCAAGGCGAAGAAGCCTGAAGAAATATTGGATTCAATATCTTGCCTTCCCACTCCATATCCTCTCCGCACTCTCCACATCCAACCTCCACTTTCGATACGATGTCAGGAGTCGTTGGTTCCTCTTCGTCATAATCGGAATTATCTGCTAAGTCCGAGCGATCGGAGGGCACGAAAGAATTTCCACACCTGCACACCCAAAGAGGAAATGATATGCCCCAGCGCTTCTTCCTGGTAACTATCCAATCCTTTAAACCTATATCCTCATCAGGTGGGATTATATCTATATCTTTTAGCAAGTTTTGGATGGTCTCTTCTTTCTTCGAAACGTCGAAGAACCATTCTCTGTGGGGTATCTTGACTATCTTGTTAAGACATGCGGCACAGAACTTGACTTTTTTTCTTTCGGAAGTTCTTGAAAATAACAAACCCTTGGATTCCAAGTCGTCTAGAATTATCTGATCACTCTGAGGTGCAGATAACCCTGAAAATTTATTTTGTCTTACACCTGAATCGTAGTGAGCATTCTTTGCAACGGAGTTGAAGATGGTCAAACCTTCTTCTTTGGCTATATCCCAATGCTCCTCATCATGGGGAGGCGTAAGAAAGAACAATCCAGTTCCTTCTTTGCCCTCTTCGCCGATTTTCTCAGAACACATTATTTTGTGTATGTATTTTCCTTTTTTCTCTGTATGCGATTGAACCTTATCGTAAAGAGGATATTTGAATCTCAATCCTTCGATATCCTCACCTTCAACTATATTTATTATCTCATAGTCCTCTATTCCCCCCCGTTCCATCAATTCATCCACCCTCTCTTCATTTAAAAGTATCTGAGTGGACTCTCCTTTCTCTGAGATATATCTCACTACTGCGTAACTTTCATCAGCGTCGGCTGCGATGGTCATGCCGGAAGGCAGCTTCCAAGGATCCTCCAATTCGACGAGAAAATATCTGTTTTTTGAGCCAGAAGTAGGTACCTTTAAAAGGGCTTTTTCTTTCAATTGTTCTTTCTGGATGATCTCCGTATCCACCACAGGGGATTTACACCTAGGGCACCAACTGACGGGTTTTTCTTCTTTAACCAATAAGTCCTTCTCTATCAGCTCTTTTACGGTCCACCATATCGAATCCACAAAGGAATCGGACCTTGTATCGTATTCAAAGTCGGGGTTGATCCATAGTCCAAAGTTTTGGAGCTGTTCTTTCATCTGGTTTTTGAATTCGTCGGACCTCTCGTCCATCTTATCGATGGTCTCACCCCAACTTTCCTCTTCAAGACCTCCAAGAACCTTCTGATCGTCATTCGATTCTTCGAGAACTGACCTTTCCACCCTTAAGTTGTAAGGATCGTAACCGATCCCGTGTCTCACATTAAAAGTATCCATGCTCTTGAACCGGTTCCAAACGTCATATAAAAATATCTTATATAGATCGTCCCAGTTGAAGTCATCTTTTACTGATAAAGGAGGGTATACCGAATAGTAGTTCCTGCCACCTTTTCTTTCTTCATTAACTTCCTTATTGATATCTCCTGATTCCAATCTTTTTTTAGTCTTCTCCTCCACTTCGCGAGGATTGAAATGCGGAATGCTGCCCATCTTATCTCGACCCCATAATACACTCCTATATTAAATTAATTTCCTTTTTTTCTTTTCTATTGAAGCATGTTTAAATATTTATAACTTTTCATATTTTCTCACAAAACCTATATATCTTTAAAATATATAATATCACTAACCTCTGGTGAAACAGTTGAAAAAAGACCAGCTCAAATGTCCTGCATGCGGCAGCATGAATCCCTCTAGCGTTGATAGATGTGATATCTGCGGTAGTCTAGTGAATATAGACCAGGAGGAAAAACAGATCCTGGATAACCTAAAGCGGATACCGGACGTCGGTAGGAAAAGAGCCGAAAAGGTGATCACATACGGACTTTCGCGCGTAGATGATCTAGAGAAAGCTGGTAGAGATGATTTCGCCTCCATCGAGGGTATCGGAACGGCCACCGCTGAAAAGCTCTATAGTTACCTACAAGAAGTAAAAGATAGAAACGGCAGGATGAAACTCTGCAGCGTATGCGGTTCGTTGATCGGGGCTAGACAAAATAACTGTCCAAGATGTGAGGAAAAACAAAAGGAGCAAAAAGAGAAAGAGCTGGATATGGAAGTTGCAGGAGAAGTCGAAGAGGAGACTACTAGGGATATAACCGAAAAGGAAGCGCCGAAGACCTGTCCCGTATGCGGTACTTCTCTAGAGGATGTTGAGGACTCATGTCCTGTGTGTGGAAACTCATTTATTGGGAAAGATGCGTCCGAAAAGAAGGAAAGAAAGGGGAAACAGGTCGAGGAGGAAGAAGTTTGTGACATATGCGGTACACCGATGAAAGAGGAGATGGAGCGTTGTCCCGTCTGCATGTCCACCAAATCTCCGAGCGAATCGAAAGGCGATGTTGGGCCTGAAGTCATCGGAGAAGCGATAGAGATAGGAG
>PWHU01000090.1 GCA_003555395.1 Thermoplasmata archaeon | reverse complement strand
GCAGGCTCCACTTCGAAGGGATCGCTTTCACCGGTTATATCTTCGTCTTCTGCGCTGATAGTGACTTCGGTGTGAGATTCCGTTATGGTCACGTCTTCCGTACCGATCCCTTCTGTGAACTCGATAGTCTCAGGCTCTACCGTACCTGTGGTATCTGAAAGATGAGCGGTGCCGTTGTAATCGGTAACCACGTTATCCTCGCCGTCATAAGTCGTGATCGTTATGGTGAAGGGTTCACCCGCCGTTTGAGTACCTATAGGATCGAATTCAAAATACGCCGCATCTCCGTGGACCACAATAAATTGTATCGAATCGTTCACCCAATGGTTATCTTTTTGATATGAAGCATTCCAAAATAATTCACCTGGGTTGGTTCCAACATCGACCCAGCTCGACTCTGCGGGAGTAGGGCCGATAGAAGGGTCCATGTCCTCTTCGGATTCAACACTCCATTCTACCTCTACCGTACCTATGTAGCCTGCCGTTGAATTATAACCGGAGGCGTTGCCCCAAATTTTCTGTCCTACGGATACTTCGCCACCCACTATAGGTTCTCCATCGGGTTCGTAAGTGATGTTGATCTCGTCTGGCTCGGGATCCAAAACGTCCAATCGGACGGAATCGTTGAACCCTTCGTAGCTGAGGTTGAACCAAACCGGTCCGCCTTCATGACCCACATCTATAACGTTCGACTCGTTGAAGCTGTCTTCCAATAAGGAAGAATCCGCTCCCTCTGCAGACCAGTTTCCTGAGACAGTATAAAGATACTCGCCTTCCTCATTATAAACAGAACAATATCCTCTTACTTGGTGACCTACTTCTACGGTTTCGTTCTCTAAAGGTTCACCACCGGGCGAGTCCGTGATCTTCACATGATCTACCTCATCTGTTATAACGGTATATCTTACACTATCTTGATACCCATACAGGTCTGAAGTAACGTTGAACCAAACGTAGCCTGCGACCTCTCCGACGTTTATACCCCTGTGATCCTCATAGGGATCCCCTAAAAGTTCCGCATCTCCACTTGCTTCCCAGTCCCCATTTATGGTATCGAAAAAACCATATGTGTCATTGTAAGCGGAAAGATATCCCCATTCCTCGTAATTGGGAGGAACCTCTTTATCGGTCAAAGCCGTACCGTTCACTTCGTCCGTGATCCGTACATAATCGATCCCCGCGGTCGTAAAGTTCCAAGGTCCACCTTCAGTTTCATTCTCGCCGTCATCAGCGATAACTTGCCAACTATAAATCCAGTCTGGGTTCAGATCTTCCCAGATCACTTGTGCCCTATCGCCGTCGGAAATATTTTCTGCAACAGCTATCAAGTCTCCAGTGTTATTATCATAAAATGAAACATCCATTTCACTATCTTCAGGATGTTCTACTAGAACTGATAACCTCGGTGTTGAATTCATACCTTCTGAATCTTGAGGCGGATTCGGATCACTCACGATAGGTGTCGAATCGGGCATCTTTTCTTCATCTTGGAATAATTCTTCAGTCTCATAATGAGAAATCCCTAAAGCTTCAGCTACGGAAAAAAGTAAGAGGCATATCATGCATATCGTGATGACATCGTATTTTTTCATATTAACGAACCCCTACTTTATTTATTCTGACGAGTTGTAGGGGGATTTACTTAACCCTTTGGTCAATTTAACAATTGTGGTCTCTCAGTTGTGGATCGAGGCCCAGGTCGAGAGGGAGTGGAATTTATATATGAAGATCCTCTCCTCCACCAGAATATACTTTCTATTTCCACGCTATCTTCTATTTCGATAATTTCACCATTTTCAAAAGTAACTGTTAGTAACACATCGTAAACTCCATATGACCAATACGGGTAGATATTTGTGACATTCCTTCCCTCACCGGTACTTCCGTCTCCAAAATCCCATTCGTAAGATAAGACATCGTCTTCATCAAAATCTCCGACAGCTGCAAAATGGATCACTCTGACTTTGGAGATCATCTCGCTGATCTCTTCGTTCAGGTCATAATTTACATGATCATCTGACCGATGGTGAAATAAATCGAATAGTAACCTACATCTACGTCCGGAGGTAAATTTGGTCCATACTGGATTTGCTCCTTTGTTCTCCGATTCGTAGTATAGATCAAGGCTGTAGTTGTTATCCATCCTGTATTTTATGTTAACAGTTTCTACCTGTGGTTTACCCGGCTCTCTTGTCAACTCGATCGTTTCTATCTCTTCGCCGTCCTCCTGAAGAACTGCCGTTATACTGTTACCTTTCCTACCGGCCATGCTGATGGACATCTTGACCCCTCTCCAGATATCGATCTCCAGTTCTGGATCAAATTCAGACCCGCCGAATGAATATACTACACCATCTAAAGAGCATACAAATATCCTCCCATCTTCTCCTATAGCGGGTGAGGAAAAGACATTTCTACCGGTTTCGTAGGACCACTCTTTTTCACCTTCGGGATTTAAAGCGTAAACAGTACTGTCCTTAGATCCAAAGTATATGTGGCCGTCGGCACTCACCGCAGGAGATGATTCAACCATATCGTCGGTTTCAAATGACCATTTTTCTATCCCATCTTCTACAGCATACATGTTGCCGTCTTTAGAGCCGAAGTAAACTATATCGTTCTCGCCTATAGCGGGAGAAGAATGGATGTTCTCACCGCAGTCAAAATTCCATTTCAGATCACCTTCTTTATCCAATGCGTAAAGATTGCCGTCATAAGATCCGAAGTATATTTCTTCATCCCCTACCGCCGGCGTGGAATAGATATGACTTCCGGTAGTGTAGTTCCACAGTTCCTCACCATCTGTCTTGTCGATGGCATAAAGGTTATTGTCACCGGAACCCACATAGATCACTCCGTCCTCTGAGATCGAAGGCGAGGACCATAACCAGGAATCCGATGTGAATTTCCAGTTCAGATCACCGTCTTCGGAGATGGAATAGAGGTTATGATCGTATGATCCAACATATACGTTACCGTCTTCATCCACAGTTGGTGAAGAGTATACTCGGCCATCTGTTTCATATCTCCATCTTAAAGAGCCGTCCGAGTTTAGTGCGTAAATATTGTTATCTCCTGATCCGAAATAGATCGTTTCGTCATCTGATACGGCTGGTGAAGACATGATCGCATCATCGGTAGTATAGGTCCACAGCTCCTCACCATCTTCTACGTCAAGCGCATATAGTACCCCGTTCAATGAACCAAAATACAGCACCCCGTTAGACCCGATGGCCGGAGAAGATCTTATCGCAATGCCGGCATCATAAGTCCAGTTCAGGCTCCCGTCTATGTGGCTCGTGTTATACGGACTGAGCCGAGTATTTCTCTCATCCCTTCCAAAGGAAGGCCAAGGCCCCTCCGAGAGACTTTCGACCTCGTTTTCTGTTTCCCCTGTCTCATAGGCTTCATACTTGATATCACGGCTTTCATCTTCTCGAGAGTCCGCAGGAAGAGGTACATAGGCTGAACTGATCGACAAGCCTAAAATCATGGCTCCTGAGATCAGGAGTGCAATGTATTTTCCCCGGGGTTTATTCATATCGCTTCGATAATATATATGGCTACTGAGCCCATAAATACCTTACCCCTATTTATCAAAAATACGGTTTTTTTACTCTGAATTTCATATATATCCAAACTTTTTTCCCAGTTGAGAAAGTCCACTCTTTTTTTAAAAAAACGACCTTCTCATCGATAAAACATAAATTTTTATATGATTTCTTTCTTGTAGTATCATGGCTCAAAGATCGATCAAGATCCTACTTTTAGGAGACGGGGCTGTCGGTAAGACTTCACTAGTAAAAAGATTCGTAGAACAAAGATTCGACGACAAGTACATAGCTACAATAGGAGTTAATGTGAAAAAGAAAACGTTGCCTGATCTAAACGTGAAGTTGATGCTTTGGGATATGTACGGTCAGAAGATGAACAAGTCTCTACACTCTTCTCATTATTCGGGAGCCGATGGAGCCATAATCGTGTACGATCTTACTCGCTACGATACTTTTTTGAGCTTAGCGAGTTGGATAAACGAGTTGTTTTCGGTTACAGGGAAGATACCCTTCGTAGTCTTAGGAAATAAATTAGATCTCATAGATGAGTATGAAAACAGCGGCTACGATGATTTTGATTCATTCATAGAAAAAGAACAAGAGGACGTTATCGATTTTTATAAAAGAGTCTATGACGAATTACCCGATTTCTCCCGAGTTTCTCCTGAGGATCAGTGCAGATGGGCTGAAGACAAGAAATATGAGATAGATTCCGATTTTTCATATTACTTCACCAGTGCGAAAACTGGGGAGAACGTAGAGGAAGCGTTTCGTAAGATAGCAAAATTAGTAATAGAGAGTGATATAAAATGACAGACCTTGTATCTATGCCTAAAAAGATCATACCCTACCTGAGGATGACAATCGAACAGATGGGCAGTCAAGACGAAGCAAATTTCGCTATATACCATCTTGGGTTCAAATGGGGTAAAGAAACGGTCGAGATGAGTGGAGAAAGGAGCGATATCGACGAGTTGGATACTAAAACAGTATTGACTGCTATCCATTCGGGGATAACTAATTTTGACGTAGATATCGACGAAACCATTAAGATAAGACCATATGACTCGAATATAGACGACGATTACTTTCTAGCCGGTTATGCAGCCGGCGTGGTATCCGGCCTTATGGGCGAGTATCACATAGCTAGGATAAGGAAAGGTTACTATGATGTGGTGAAGTCCGAGAAGAAGATAAAAGGCGAACTATTTGAAGAGCAGGAAAAGAGAAGAAAACTCGAATTAAAAAACCTTGAACAGGGCGGATCCTATCTCATAGCTGACGATGCTAAGGAAGCTCAAAGAACTTTCGAAACATTCGTGGACGCATTGGAGGAAGGGATGCCTGGACTATGTTTTACGAGATGGTTTCCCTCTAAATTGATATACAAATATCCGGAGATCGACTCTCCGATATTCTGGCTTAGCATGGTAGATGGAACCGAAAAAGTGAGGACTATAAAGCCTGCAAATTTTAACGACGAGATGATCAAGATATCAAAAGCTTTTTTGGAGATGAAACAAGGTATATTCATACTGCACGGCATAGAGTTCCTGCTTTCCTATCTTGAATTTGAGGATATCTTGAACACGCTGCAGAAGATACGGGATATGACCTCCGTTGAAGGGGGTATATTCCTTTTGGCCGTGGATCCTAAATCTATCGATAGAGAATATTTCAATAGATTGAAATCCGAGTTACAAGTGTTCGACTTATGATATACGGAACTCTGATCTCTAGGTAAAATATATTTATATCTGGGCTCAATGTTCAAACGGATGTCTAAATTTGAAAAACGTTCGGAAGACTCGAAAACGGTCTGTCCAGAATGCGGCTCGGAATTGATCGTTGAGATAGGTAGTTGTCCTATCTGCGGAAGCGATATACCCTTGAAAAGCGAGCACGAGATAAACAAGACTGAAAGTTCCGTGAGAGAAAAGATGACCCTTCTCTACAATCTGATTTTTTGGGCTGAAGAGTTGAAGATAGATACGAAAAAGGGCTACGAGCTGCTCAGCGAGGCATGGGACAGATTGACAGTCGGTGACCTTGAAGGGTCTGAAAAATTTCTAGATGATGCTATCGAAGATATTTTCTATCCTACGGTAAAAGTCTTGAAAGATGATGTCCGTAAAAAGAGTGCAGAGATCGAAGAAGTGTCTCTTTCTAAAGAGGACATATCAGAACTCAGATCCTTGGTGGATAAGGCGGTGAATTCTATGAAAGATGATGATCGAGACGAAGCATTATCGCTGTTGATCGAGTACAAGATGAGATTGGACGGTTACCAGGACTGATATGATGGATTATACCTTACCCTAGATATTTTCTTTCAATATGCCTCCGATGTCGGTGGGCATCCTTGCAACTGAAACACCGGCTCCTTCAAGCGCTTCGATCTTTGACTCAGCGGTTCCCGTTCCCCCTTCGGAAACGATAGCGCCTGCGTGTCCCATCCTTTTTCCTTTAGGTGCGGTCCTTCCTGCGATGTAAGCGACCACTGGTTTTTCGTATCCTTTTTCGATGTATTTAGCTGCTTTTTCTTCCGCACTACCACCTATCTCGCCTATCATGACGATCGCTTCCGTCTGCTCATCTTCTTCGTAAAGTTTCAGCGCATCGATGAAGTTCATGCCGACGATGGGGTCCCCTCCGAGACCGAAAGCTGTTGATTGGCCGTATCCTTCTTTCGTCATGGTGTTCACTATCTCGTAAGTCAACGTACCGCTCCTCGAGACCAGACCGACATTTCCTTCTTCGAATATATGGTTGGGCATTATTCCGACTTTACTCTTACCAGGAGTGATTATCCCGGGAGTGTTAGGACCTATTATTGTCGTATCGTTAAGTTCGGCCATCCGCATCACCTTTGCAGTATCCTGGACCGGTATACTCTCGGTTATTATCACCACGGGGTCCATACCCGCATCTATAGCTTCTAACGCCGCGTCTTTAGAAAAGGGCGCAGGGACGAAGATTATGGAGGCGTTAGCGCCAGTTTCGTCTCTAGCTCTCTCTACTGTGTTGAAAACGGGAACTCCATTCACGTCTAAACCTCCTTTCCCGGGGGTTACACCCGCGACCACGTTCGTTCCGTAATCTTTCATGAAGTCACTGTGGAACTTACCCTGCTGACCTGTGATACCTTGAACCACTACCTTCGTATCTTCATCTATTATTATGCCCATGTATGGAGGATATGGATGAGATAATTAAAACCTTCGATTGTAATCCGGAGACTTTTTATCAAGCTTTGCTTCACGACATCAATAGATTTAAATGACCAAGAGGGATAATCCCTTAAAAAATCAGAAATGGACTTGAACTAGGTAGGTGGTAAAAAATATGAGCAGCGCTATGATCGGCTCAGTGATCATTTTTGGTCTAACATTTTATGGTATCCTGAGCCGCCGAATCAATCGGACTATAGCTGTGATGATGGGAGCGGTCGCCATGGTCTTTTTTGGTCATTGGCTTGGTTTTTATGAACCATCTATAGCCTTAGATTATATCGATTTCAACACCATCGGGCTCCTTTTAGGCATGATGATATTGGTAGGAGTATTAGGTGAGACGGGTTTTTTTAAATTTTTAGCCATCAAAACAGCTAGATTTTCAAAAGGTAGCTATTACAGGCTCTTAGCTTTTTTTGTTCTCGTTACGGCCTTCACATCTGCATTTTTGGATAATGTTACCACAGTGTTGTTGATGGCTCCGATAACTATCACGATAACTGATGAGCTCGATATAGATCCGATTCCGTTTTTGATAGCAGGTATCATATCCTCAAATATAGGTGGAGCCGCAACTCTTGTGGGAGATCCGCCCAACATGGTCATAGGAAGTCTAGTTGGGATCAATTTCAACGCGTTCATTTTGTACTTAGCACCGATAGTGATCATAATCTTGTTCTCAGTCCTTCTTGTGTTTGAGATCATATTCGAGGATACCCTGGATCGAGACTCTGAAAATTTTAGACGGATAACCGAGATGGATGAAAAAGCATCTATCACCGATAAAGATCTCTTTTATAAATCGATGATCGCCCTTTCTATCACTATATTTTTATTTACCATACATCATATAATAGGGATAGAACCTTGGCTAGTAGCTATGACCGGTGCTAGCATCGTACTCTTTTTATCATTTACAAGTCCTGAAAGACCTTTGAAGCATGTTCACTGGGCCACCCTTTTATTTTTTGCTGGAAAGTTCATACTTGTTGGAGGATTGGACCGAGCCGGAGTATTGAGGATAGTGGGTTCTAGTATGGCCACAGCGTCGGGAGGATATCCAGTCTTGGGCCTCTTCGTACTGTTGATGGTCAGCGGCATCTTCGCCATGCTGGTAGGCAATATACCGTCGGTTATAGCTTTGATACCCGCAGTTAATGTTTTCATCCAGCAGACACAGTTTTTCGTTGAATATCCCATCAATCCTCTTTGGTGGGCACTTTCACTGGGTGTTTGCCTGGGCGGCAGTGGAACACTTGTTGGAGCTCACGCTAACCTGATGGTTTCGAGTATCTCTGAGAAGATGGGACATCCTCTCTCTTTTGTAAATTACACAAAAACTGCTTTACCCATAACGATATTTTCGCTTCTGCTCTCGTTCTTTCTTCTTTGGGCCTTCTTTGTTGTTTTGATGTGAATGAGATCAGACCCCTCTTTTGTCACCCCAGATGATCTTGTGTAGCTGAGGGAGCACTCTCACTTCTAGGCCGTCTTCTAAAGCCCATCCCGCAATATCTCGTATTCGCTGGTTATCTACCGGTTGAAGGATTATCTCACAATCTATTTCTTTTTTCTCCAATAGGTTTGAGCTGAATTCATAATCTTCTTCGTCCGCGATCACGAACTTCAATTGGTCCTCTTCTCTGAGAAGTTCTAGGTTCTCATGCTTCATCTTCCCAGTCATCTGAGACGAAGGCGTCTTGTGATCCATGGAAACCATCACTTCTTTATCCATGAGTTTCCCTATATCTATGGAGCCGTTGGTTTCGATGCTTACTTGATATCCCTGGAGCGAATCTATGAGTTCATATATGTCCTTCTGCAGCAAAGGTTCTCCTCCCGTTATGCAAACACGCCTGCATCCTATCTCCTTCACCTCCTTTTTTATCTCGTTAATGTTCATCTCTTCTCCGTCTTCCCACGCGTACTTGGTATCGCACCATTCACACCTGAGGTTACATCCTGCCGTTCTGATGAAGGTGGTAGGGAGTCCTATGTTTTTTCCTTCGCCCTGCAGTGAATGAAATATCTCTATGATGTCCATATAGACCAATCATAATCGAAGTATAAAAAGGGACTGGTGAGATCTATGGTCAAAGCCAACCAAAGATTTATTTTCCTATATTCATTTCATGGTAAGATGAAAGTAGGATTCGT
>PWHU01000070.1 GCA_003555395.1 Thermoplasmata archaeon | reverse complement strand
GAACTATATTCCTTTACGGAGGTGCGATCTCATTAGGGTTCATCCTTGGAGAATCACAGACACTACAATTTATAGCAACTTCTCTGCTGAATATGGTCGGAAAGAATCCCTTTCTTTTACTCGCGATGTTCGCGGTACTCACCGCTTTTCTCTCAAACGTTATGAGCAACGCCGCAACCACCGGTGTTGTTCTCCCGATAGCTTTATCCGCCATGCTGGTGTTGGACTTCCCCGATATATTACCAGTCTACCTGGTAGCTATGCCTAGCGCTTTCGCTTTCATGTTCATCGTAGGTACGCCCAGTGCTGCTTTGGTGTACTCCACGGGACATCTGGAACAGAAGGACTTTTTAGTTTCTGGCCTAGTTCTTAATATAATCGGGCTAGCTATCTTCTTAACCATTGGATTGGGGTGGTGGAGACTGCTAGGATATTGGTAAGAATGTGATATCTATGGATGATAAGAATGTGTCAAAACCAAAAAACAACGTTCTACTCATAGCGTGCTACGAAAAGCCGTACTCCAAAAGATCTCTTGAGATGATCAGAGGGACTATCTATAAAGAGAAACCTACTAAGATCATCATCTTGAAGATCATCGAAAAACCGAAGATGAAAGATAAACTCGACACCAGGATAGGTGAAAAGGCCAAGGAAAATTTCCTCGATTCCGTTCTGAAAGACAAAAAGGAAAAGGTGGATAGATACGCTGAGGATGTTTTGAAGATAACGGATGACACCGATATACCAACTGAAGTTCGCCTGAGAAAGGCCGAAGTCATAGCGGATGAGATATTGGAGGATTATGAGAGGATGGACATAGATCATATCATATTACACGACGAAGAAAGAGCTCTTCTTGATAGATTGGCTAAAGGCAAGGTGAAAGAAGAAGTAGAAAAGCAGGCTGAAGAGGCGGATGTGACGACGGTTAAATAAAAAAACTGGAAAAACGAAAGATTATAATATCAAAGAGTATCCCAAAATACTGTAAGCATGTCGATCGTAAGGCTCGGTAAGATACACCTTCACTGGTGTGATAACTGCAACGTTCCAATAGTAGAGGAAGGAGAGTGTGGCCTCTGTGGCGAACAGGCGAGAAAAGTTGAGATCACTCCACCCGGGGACGTGAGGCCGGCATTCGATGAAGACATACAGCTGATCAGACAAACCATCGAGAGACAATGGGGCGATCGATATTCTTACGAAGTGTTTTCCGAAGAAAAACCCGTGATACTCAACTCTATACCATACAGAGACAGGATGGACGAAGTGATAGTAGACGGAGAAGTGATCGGGGCGTTGAGATACGATCCCGAGAGAAAATTGGAAGACAAATATCCGTATGAATTCATATTAAGACCCTGGAAAAGTTTGAAAAAACCAGACAAGGGGTTTGTAGTGGTAGACCCGGGAGCTGTCGAACCGATCCTCAGCGGAGGCAGTGTATTGGCTCCTGGGATAATCGACGCCGATCCTTCTATAGAGGAAGGAGATGAAGTCATAGTCACGGACGGTTCCGGTGAAGTTCTCTGCTCAGGGTCAGCAAGACGTCCTGGTGGAGAACTAGTCAAGACCTCTTCCGGACGGGGTGTAAAAAACAGGTGGAGGATTTCAGATCACTCCCAGAGCAAGAAAAAAGCGACGTGGAAAAAAGTCGTAGAGGCAAATCAGCAGTATATAGATGAAAGAGTCTATAAAGCGGTTGAATTCGTGAAGAGATACGTGAACAAAAATGATCTTCCCGTGGCAGTGGCCTACAGCGGTGGGAAGGATTCTTTGGCCACACTCCACATCTTACTTGAAGCTGAGATGGACCCGGACCTGATATTTATCGATACGGGCATAGAATTACCTGAAACTCTGGAAAATGTGGAACACGTGGCAGAAAAGTACGGTCTCACACTCCATGCGAAAAAAGCGGAAAGTGGCTATTGGAATAACGTTGACCATTTCGGCCCTTCTGCGAGAGACTACCGCTGGTGCTGCAAGACATGCAAGTTAGGGCCAACGGCTCTGCTGATAAAAGAAAAGTACGATGACGGCGTTCTCTCTTTCATCGGCCAGAGGAGGTACGAATCCAAACAGAGGATGAACCAAGGAAGCACATGGGATAATCCGTGGGTGCCAGGCCAAACAGCCGGTTCTCCTATACAGGATTGGACCGCGCTGCACGTATGGTTATATCTATTCCAAAAGGATGCGGATTGGAATCCCTGGTATGAAAAAGGATTTGAAAGGATAGGATGTTGGGTCTGTCCCGCCTCGGACCTAGCTATATTGGATAAGTTAAAAGAGGAGCTTACAAGTTACAATAGATTCGAAGAAGTTTTGAAGCGATATGCAGAAAAGAACGACCTACCGGAAGAGTGGATAAAACTAGGTCTCTGGAGATGGTTGGACGTTCCCAAAAACATGAGGAAACTCCTAGATAAGAAATCGAATCCCTCTGATAATAAGGCAGAGGAAACATCAAAAGAAGAGATGCTTGAAGATCCAAGGACTAAAAACTTGCTCAATGCCATTTGCGATACAGAGAAAAAGTCGTTTGAAGATCTCGATATAGACTATGTTCTGAAAGCACACAAAAAATCTCTTCACTGTGTGGAGTGCGGGGTCTGTTTAGGCAGATGTGAAAAGGATGCCATCTCTTTCGAGAAGGGCGTAAAGATAGATACTGAAAGATGTGTTAATTGTGGTAGATGTTGGGGAAAATGTCCAGTAGTTCATTTCGATGCCCGAGTTTAAGAAGTTATTTTGAGGAATATGCTCTCGAGCTCTTCGAAAGGGGCATTTGTCTTTATACCTGTTGGTGAAAAATGGGTTCTAGAACTCTTGAAACCTCTGTCTTTTATCTTTTCTTTAAGGACTTTCATAGAAGGGGGTTCCACTTTCATTATACTGCTGATCTCATTGGTATCGTAAAAGAAAGGCGGGTATCCAGATTCATCTATCCATAAAGATATCATATCTTCGTCTAATTCTCCAACTACCATCAAATCTTCAAGTATGTCCTTAGAGAAGAGTTGTCCTGTCCAGAAAGGACCGCTCATCTTCCCTTGGCTTCCCCTGTTGTGATCCCACTTACCATCGTGAAAGCGGACCCTTTCCAGTTTCTCTAAACAAAGATCAGCCTCTTTTTTCCCTTCTCCTATCTGCAGATATGTCCGAAGATGATGGCCTTCGTAATAAGAAAGTAGGGGTCTTATCCATCGGTCGTGTCTTGCAGCTTCCATCGCACAGTAGGCTATCAATATCCTAAGACCGTTCTCATGCCTGCACCAGTTGTTCTCAGGAACTGCCGAATAGCGTCTTCTGCAGGTTTTAGGATATGTTCCACACAATACAGATGTATCCGTAGCGGTAACACCTACGACCCCTTTATGTGAAACGTATCGTGCCGCCAAGGAAAAATAAGGTACCGGAGTCCCAAAGGGATCGATATCCACATAATCATACTCGTACCTGTTCTCGATAAGATGCTTCTCTATGGAATCATTGCTGATTTTTACAGAATCCAAAATAGAATTCATTTTTGCGTTCTTTACTATCAGGTCGACGGCTTGTTCGGAAACGTCGTTGATATCGACTTTAGATGTCGATGTTTCTTTGAATATGCGAAGACCTCTCACACCTGTAGCTGCCATCCCGTCAAGGACTCTGATATCTTTTCCTCCAGCGAAACTGTTCAAAAAAGAGATACAGATATCTCTGTTCATCTTCATCGAGGTGTTGTAGAAAACGTCTTCACCTGTCTTTTTCGGACCTTTTCCATCGCCGGGTTTCGGAGCTAAGAAGCTGATCTCACCTTCATTCAACTCTATGTAACTCACGTCACATCGCCTTGGAGTTCCTCTTTTAACAGTTCAACGACCTTGTAAGGTAGCAGGTCCTTATTGACCTCCGTTAATTCCAACATCCTCACGTCGTCTCTTCTCCTAAGATCCTGAAGCAGGGTATTCCTTGATTTTTTCTCAAAGGTGATAATCAACGGTTTATTTACTTCGAATATTTTACTGACCATTTCACAGAACTCCTCGCTTTCCACTTGCATCTTTCCGATCTCATCGATCAGCACTACGTCGTTTTCTTGAGCGGCATTTTTGATCGCCTTGACTCCCACCTCGTTCAACGAATCTAGATTCACACCATATCCCTTTATCTCAACGGAAGAATCGAGGTCCAAATGTGCAAAGACGGCTTTCTCTTTCGTCCTCCAGTCCATCACCTGGAAACCGACTCTCCTGTTATCCTCCATTATCGGTTCTGTCACCATACCGCCCACGTTTATATCTTCTTTGGTTAACATATCTATTATCGATTTGATGGTCTTAGATTTTTGGGTACCCCAGGCACCGCTTATACCTATCTTCAAACTTTTAACCATGATTTACCTTGCCTCTATAGTTATTACATGGTTATGAATTACCCACTATTTATTTATTGTCGGAAAGTTTGAAAAAATTTTCACAGCTTCTTTATCTCTTTTACATACATCAGGGGGTAATCCATCTCATCTATGTATTCCATGTGGCCGACGGCTTTCAAACCACGGTATTCTATAACCACTTCCGCCTCTATCATGTCTCCCGTCAAAGTGGTGTAATCAAAAGGTCCCATGTTACCATGTTCTTCGCCTTCCGAGCCGCTGGGTTTTATCTCTACTTCGGCGGAACGAACATAGGCCTGGCTTTCAGTAGTATTTTCGATCGCCTTTTCTAGTATCTCCATATTGTGAGAACTCACTGGCGTTCCTATGAATTGGTGAAAAAGCGCCCCGAGTTTTATCCCGAGTTCAAAAGCCACCCTTTCACGATCGGTACAGTTAAAATACTTATCGGCCTTCTCCATCTTTTCGAACATCTCATCTTTTTCTTTTGTCATGATAAGTCACCATCAACGGTCCTAATAATATATATCCAAGGAGAATAACTAACGTAAACAGTAAAAATATTTTCGCCTCGGTTCGAGCAAAGTAGATCAGCAAAAGACCCATCATATTCAGAAATATAAATATTACCGCAGCGGCCTTCAGTCTCTTACCCCTGAGTTTAAGATAAGGGATAGGTGAATAAAGCAAAAAGCTGAATCCCAATACAACCAAAAGGGTAAGATAGGGATGGTACCAACCGGTGCCACCCCAGCCGAAAAGATAGGTAAGATGTATCACCAACAAAGCCAAACAAGGGGTCGGTAAACCCGAGTAAGTCTTTCGATCAGAGGTCTTATCCGCAAAGCGAGTCAATCTCATGGTCCCGAAAAAAACTATAAGGAAAGGAACTATCGTTGCCAAAGCGTTCTGTGGTGATTGCCAAGCTCTACCAAGTTGGATTTTGTAATAGGTAGAATATAACAATAAAGCCGGGGCGAAACAAAAAGAGATCATATCTGAAAAAAGATCCAGATAAGCTCCCAGCTCATGTTCCACATCGAGATAACGTGCCAATAATCCGTCCAAACCGTCTAATCCAACACATACTACGATCAGCAGCGATGCCAGAAAAAAGCGTCCATCGATCACATATGTTATAGATAGAAAACCGAGGAGTGCATTACCTACAGTTACGAAGTCAGGGATGGTTAAAGAAACATTTCTCTTATTACGCACCATTTTTATTATCCTCCCGTTCGGCTTCATCGTCGTTTAGATCTTTTTTTGTTTTCCATAGTCCTAGTGTGGTCTCCCCGGCTTTTACACGCTGTCCCTTCTCTACAACAAAATCTACATCTTTAGAAAATTCTAACTTCACTTTAGAACCAAAACGGATCATACCTATCTTTTCGCCTTTATCTACTAGATCACCTTTATTCACATAGGGGACGATCCTCCTACCTATCATCCCCGATATCTGCCATATCTTTATCTCACCGTATTCAGTATCGAGTAGTAAAAAGCGGTGCTCGTTTTTTTCCGCAGCTTCTGAAAAGGCTGGCAGATGAAGGCCTTTCTTATGTTCTTCCGCTTCGATACTACCACTCAAGGGAGCTCTATTCACGTGAACGTCCCACACGTTCATGAATATCTCTATGACGTTTTCTTCTTTATCTAGAACCTGGACCTTTCCGTCCGCCGGTGATATTATATTATCATTTATCTCTCTTTCGGGGTCTCTGAAAAAATATAGTGTAAAAAAAATGGGAAGGGAAAAAGTGATGAGCAGGTACAATAAGAGGTTAGAGTTGAAAAAGATATATAAAATTGATACCACAACTAAAGGAAGTGAAGAGAGCAATAGAGGTTTTCTTACACCTTTAGCTAGCATCGCCATAAAGATAAGAAAAGTAAAAGAGATAAAAGTATTTGTGGTTTGAAGCTAGATACGAGCTCACGTTACTGTGTCTATCTCTCCGTTAGGTGACGCCATCATCTCGTCGGCGAACTTTTCGCTCTCGGTATGTACATTAGTTATCACAAGTAATATCTTGACCTTGTTACCCATGTCTTCTTCTACATTACATCCCCAGATTATCCTCGCGTCCTTACTGATCTTCTCGTTGACCATGTTTGCGGCTTTCTCGGCTTCGCTTACAGTCATATTCGGGCCGCCCATGACTCTGACAAGAGCCCCTTTAGATTCACTGACGTCAACTTCTCCTAGTAGTGGCGATCCGAGGGCCTGTTCAACGGCTTCTTCTATCCTGTTGTTCGGGTCGTCAGATTCACCGATACCTATCATCGCCAACTCGCCGTTGTCCATTATCGTCCTCATGTCGTTGTAATCTATGTTGACCAAGCCGGGTTTAGTGATTATCTCTGTCATACCTTTGATGGACTCCATCAATATCTCGTCGGCCACCTTAAAAGCCTTGTTTATAGGTAGGTCTGGCACCAATTCGAGCAGCTTATCGTTTGGTATAACCACCGTGGTGTGACAGTGATCTTCCAGTTTCATGAGTCCTCTTTTAGCGTTTCTCATCCTTTCTTTACCTTCAGCTTCGAAGGGCAAAGTGACTACGCCCATCACGAGAGCTCCTTCGTCGTTAGCCATGTCCGCCACCACGGGGGCCGAACCGGTTCCAGTTCCACCGCCCATACCAGCGGTCACGAAAACTATATCCGCACCATCTACGTATTTTTGTAGCTCGTCCTTAGATTGCCTAGCACATTTTTCTCCGACCTCTGGTCTAGCACCAGCACCAAGACCACTGGTTATCTGTTTTCCTATAAGTACCTTTTTCTGCGCATGTGTATGAAGCAGATGTTTCGCATCGGTATTGAGAGCGATCAACTCTCCGCCTGTTATACCTTCCTCTGTCAGACGATCTAGGGTATTGCTGCCCCCACCACCTGCGCCAAATATCTTTATGCTCACCTTAAGTTGGTCTACCAATTCTCGAAGATCTTCATCTTCTGGAGCTTTTTCTAATCCTTCTTCGTCCATATCATCTACTGTTTTGCCTCGTGGTTTCTCTTTGCTCTTTTCTTTTTTCTCTTTATGTTTATCCAAAGCCTTACTAACTATTGATTCTGCCATGTTATATCCCAACCATCTTCAATGGCAGGAATGATATACCACTATTTAAGTATTGTCTTTAAAGTACGACGAGATTTTTTTTCACCTCTGGACACCGTCATATCACATCTCATCGATTAATAAAGTCTAGTGAAAAATATGCCTTTTGTCTGACATATAATATGATTATGTCATACGAGTTTTAGAAAACTCATAACATTTTTATCAAAGCTCCGTTTTGATACGAACATGGAAGAAAAAAAGATAGTGCATGATTTGGAGATCACTGGAGATACCACTATATCGGAGATGGTCTCAAAATACTACGATTCTGGTGGGTTCGTAGCTAAAAAAGTGGGGTCCGCCTCAAAGATATTAGGTGATATGTTTTCGGAGGGATCTACCAACTTTTTATCTTTCCCAGCGTGTATAGTTTCTACGGGAACACGGGGCGTGATAAAAGAGGCCTTGAAGAGAGAAATGTTCGATGTGGTCATCACCACTTGCGGAACCTTAGATCACGATCTCGCTAGAGTATGGGAAAATTATTATCACGGAAGATTTGACGCCGACGACTCAGAGCTACATCAACAGCAGATAAATCGATTGGGTAACATCTTCATCCCTAACTCGTCATATGGAGAAGTTTTAGAGAAAAATATGCAGCCGCTTCTCGAAGAGATAGTGGATGAAAAAGGTGACTCCTTCAGTACTAAAGAGATCATATGGGAGTTCGGAAAGAGGATAGATGACGAAGATTCGATACTTTATTGGGCTGCAGAAAATAAGATACCTATATACGTACCAGGGATAACCGACGGTGCCTTTGGATTCCAACTATGGATGTACTGGCAGAACAACAGAAACTTCAATATGGATCTGATGAAAGATCAACAGGATTTGTCAGACACGATCTTTTCTGCTGAAGAAAGCGGGGCCCTGATCGTCGGAGGGGGCATATCAAAACCCCATACCATCTGGTGGAATCAATTCAGAGATGGATTGGATCGCGCCGTATACATCACTACCGCAGTAGAATACGACGGTTCTCTATCCGGTGCTAGGGCCGAAGAGGCCGTGTCATGGGGTAAGATAAGCGAAGAGGCCGATCACTGTACTGTCCACGGCGATGCTACGGTGATGTTGCCTTTGATATTGGGATCTCTGTTTTGATCTAGAATATAAACGGGTCAAAGGAAAAAGAAAAGTGAAAGGTTTTCTTAAAGGATCGTTGGCCGTTCTGTCAGATCTCAATCGTATTTCTGACAGTCGTCGCAGTACCACCTATCGTAATCCTCGATATATCTGAGTTCTTCTCCGCAGGTCGAACAATTTCTGGTCGTCTCTTCAGCTACTCCCGGCGTTGGTTGTTCTCGAGTGGATTCTGCTTGATCGGGCTGTTCCCCAGACTGCTGCGGCTCTTCCCATCCTCTCTGTTGTTCTTGTTGCTGCTGTTCAGACCGGTGCCATGCCGGTTGCTGTTGTTGCTGTCCTCTCTGTTGTTCCGGCTGCTGTTCAGGTTGCTGCCCCGGTTGCTGTTGCGGTTCCTGCCATCCTCTCTGCTGTTCCGGCTGCTGTCTAGGTTGCTGCTGCCCAGGTTGCTGTTGTTGCGGTTCCTGCCATCCTCTCTGCTGTTCCGGCTGCTGTCTAGGTTGCTGCTGCCCCGGTTGCTGTTG
>PWHU01000007.1 GCA_003555395.1 Thermoplasmata archaeon | reverse complement strand
TAAAGAGGTGGATAAAGATGGATAAAAAAAGATGGATCATCGCCGCGATTTCCCTTATTCTTATCGCGTTTTTTATCATCAGTACCATTTATATGATGATAGGGGATGTATATGGTGGAGTCACTTTTACCTATGTTTCTTTATCAGCGGAAAGCCATGAAAATACTTGGGAGATCACTATCGATGAGATAACTCGAGACGACGAGTCGCTCTCCTCTATCTCCGCCGAGGGTAAACGTATCCAGGTAGATGTTTTTAAGGAATCTTATAAGGAATCTGTATCTATAAGAGCTGCAATGAGATTTAGTGAAATAAAAAACAATTGGTCTGATGAGTATTCTGTCCTATCGTGGCGAGTAGATACGGATCCCGTGAATCAAACGACGATAAGGATGAATAGTATAATATGGAACGATATAGATGGTGATGGAAAAATATCTATTGGAGATAGGATCTTGATAGAAAAGGAAGGCGGTCCAGATTGGCAATTATTACCCGGGGATAAGATAGGTGGTTTTTTTGGAGGGGATACCTTTTCTGACCCTTCCTTTCTACATCTACCAAATTATGAGGAAAGTCAAACTTATGAGAGTCCGTATGACGTCTACGGCTGGGATATTGATAACCTAGAGTATCGGTTTGATAAACCCATCCGACAGTATCAGGTGAATACCGCAGAAATGACATATTATAGTGGGATTCGTAACTTTTTGAACTAAGTTACGGAATCCACTGCTTGTCAATGACCATGAAAAAAGTTAGGTCATTGGCTATATATAGAAACGGGTTCTCCAAGAGATGAGCAAATCTTTTTATACTCAAATTCTATCTGAGCTCGACCCATATATGAGTAGCAGAATCAGGTTGAAGAGAGGACTTCCTTCCGATCCGCGAGCTCTAGAGGGCCTTCCGCTCCAGCTCCTTATCATAATGGTGGTACTCGCCATAGGGCTTCCCGTAGTTTACACTTCACTCACTTACTACGATACTCAGAACGTTATCCAAAGAGTGGAGAATCAAGTAGAATACATCGAGGAGAAGGCCAAGATGATGCGCGCCTACGGACCGGGGAACTCGGACGTTATCACGGTAGACCTGGAACCCGGTATCTTCAGCGGCGTTCGATATCTGGAACTGGGAAATCGAACCTTCGTCAACCTGATCCGATGGGAGGTCGACGGAGGTCATACCGGTCTGCATACCGTCGAGAGCATACCTCTCGTGAGCGAAGCCGGAGAGGCCATGATCTTGGGAAGCGGCACCCACCGGTTGAGGATGGAGACCCGATCCGGAGATCCCTTCGAGGAAGGGGAAGAGATACTGTATATAGAGATCTCATCGGCATGAGAGAACTGAAAGATTTTTAAAGCAGACTCACCACTAACGACCATGGAGAAGAAGATATTAGCTCATTTCAAGAGTTGTGCGGAAAAAGTAGAGGACGCCTTGAGATCTGAAGAAGTGGCGAAGGTTAAAGGCGACGAAGTGGGCATGGGCGCCGACGGGACCCCTACGAAATATATAGACCAGAAGGCAGAGAAAACAGCTATAGATCACTTTAAAAAAGAAACGGACCTTTCTATATTGAGTGAAGAGAAAGGGATAATAGAACAGGAAGATGAGGGCTTCATCATCATGGATCCCGTCGACGGCACTAGCAATTCTCTTTTGAACATACCTTTCTACTGCATCTCCCTTGCATTCACTCCATCTGACCTTTCCGAAGTCAAGGTGGGTTATGTCAAGAACCTTCACACGGGAACTGAATATCACGCCTTGGAAGGTAAAGGCAGCTATAAAGATGGGCATCCGTTACCTCTCAAGCCCGATGATGTCGATCGACCCAATTACTCGATTTACCTGGGCGAACGCGCTCATCCTGAAAGTTTCGAGCTCGCTTCAAAGGCTCGTCGAGTCAGAGCGCTGGGCTCAGCGGCTTTGGAGATCTGCATGGTGGCCGAAGGTGCGTTCGACCTTTACTTCCATAGAACCCCGGGAGAGAAAAGAAGCCTCAGGTTGATAGATATAGCCGCGGCTACACTCATACTGAGAGAGGCTGGAGGAGAAGTTTATGATAAAGACTTGAAGAGGTTGAACATGGATATAGATACCTCGCAGCGAAAAGACGTAATTGCAATATACGACGACCGTGTTAAGGAGGTACTGCAATGAGCTTGAAGATAGGGGTTTACGGGACGATCTACAAAGATCATATGGACGTGATAAAGTCATTGAAAGAGCATCCTAACGTTGAGAAAGCTTACTTTGAGGAGACCATAGCTGAAGACATAGAAGAAAAAGGTTACGGCTTGGAAGATATATTGGATAAAGACATCGATTTCGTCATGAGCATCGGAGGTGACGGCACTCTACTGAAATTGATGCAGTACACCGATCTACCCGCACTGGGCGTGAACACCGGCACGGTAGGTTTCCTGACCAACATTGAGATCTCGGAAGTGGATGAGGCGTTGAAAAACATAGAAAAAGGTAACTTTTTTTTAGATGAGAGGTCCAAGCTGGACGTGATGTTGAACGGTGAAAAGATAGGGGAGTGTACCAACGAGGTGGTGGTACATAGTGATAAAGTTGCAAAGTTGAGAGAGATAGAAGTTTACTACGGAGACAACATGATAGACAGGTTCAGAGCCGACGGTCTGATCGTGGCGACTCCCACAGGATCCACCTGCTATGCTATGAGTGCGGGAGGCCCCATCGTCAATCCACGGTTAGATCTCTTCGTGGTCGTGCCTCTAAATCCTTTCGATATGGCTACAAAACCTCACGTCGTACCCGTGGATGAACCCGTGAGGATAAAGCTGACCGAGGAAGACAAAGCCGCCCTCATCGTTTTAGACGGGCGGGGAGAACATCATGTAAACAAAAAAGACAAGATCGCTGTATATCCCAGCGAAACTAGAGCCAAGTTGATCAGCTTCAAAGATAATTTCTACGACAAGATAAAGCAGAAACTGGTTTCAAAAACGGTGTTCAGATAAAATGGGTATATTCGAAAACAAAAAGATAGAAGGCATCACGAAACGTGTTCTTCAACTTTTCAGCGAGAGCGCTCAGGACGCCCATCCAGAAGAGTTCGCCGCCGGTTTAAGAGAGATCGACGGCATCATCTCCGAGTTGATATTGGTCCCAGGAACCGTTTCCGGCCCGGGCAGCGCTATATTGAAGCTTCACAACCTCCCTGTGGATTTTTCCATCGTAGGAGTGATACACAGTCATCCTTCGCCCAGTTACCGACCATCTAGAGAAGATTTCATAACATTCGGGAAGTACGGAAGACTCCACATAATAATGGCTTACCCTTACGATCTAGACTCCTGGAAGGCATACGATTCGACAGGAAAAGAGGTAGACCTTGAGATCATCGAGTGAACAGAGATCTGTAGACTTCTTCGATATCTTCGGCAACTTTTTCCCATGTGAATTTTTCTACGACTCTTTTTCTTCCTTTCCGTCCCATCTTTTCTCCCAATTCCGGATTTTCAAGCAGAACTCTGATCTTTCCCGCGATATTTTTTGAGTTCATAGGTTCCGCCAACAGACCTTGGTCGCCTTCAACTATCACTTCTCTTACACCGGGTATATCGGAGATCACCACGGGAACCCCCGACGCCATGGCTTCTAGAGCGACTATACCGAATGCTTCGAGCCTTGAGACCGAAGGTAGGACGAAGACGTCGCAGGCGCCGTAGTAATTTGGAAGTTTCTCGTTCGAGACCCGTCCGGCAAAAGTGACCTTGTCCTCGAGGCCTTCGCGCTCAACTATCTTCTCTAGTTCGGGTCGGAAGTCGCCGGAACCCACTAGAACGTAATGAACATCTTGATCGTCGAGGTATTTGGCCGATTCAACAAAATATTCTAGGCCTTTGTGGTAAACTACCCGTCCAACGTACATGACCATCTTCTTATCGCCTATACCAAGTTCCTCTCTCACTGACCGGCCTTCGTTGGACGGATGGAAACGTTCCGCATCTACTGCGTTCGGGATCACGTCCGCCTCCTTGTACCAGACGGCTCGGGAAGTAGCGCCGTAGGTGGTAGTGGTGGTGATTATCTTATCTGATTTGCTCACCGTATAAGTCCCTAAAGTACGCTGATAGAGAGTGACTATCAAAGGTCCGAAGATGTTTGGGATCTCAAGATCGCAGTGATAAGTAAGAACGAAGGGTACGTCCTTTCTTTCAGCGGCCCTAGCTCCGGAGAAGGACATCAGCGGAGGGGGCGTATGACTGTGAAGGATATCAAAATCTTCTTCGATCAGTTTTTTGTTTATCCCTGGCACTATCGGCGTGGAAAATAGTATGCTAAGAGGTTCAACTCTCTTCACCGGTACTCCCTCGACCACGTCTTCTTCCTCGGTATCCTCCAGTCGGGTGGTTACCACGAACACCTCGTGCCCCCTATCGATGAGTTTTTTCGAGAGCTCGAGGACGTGCGATTCGACTCCGCCAAGGTGCGGATAGAAGTACGGGCTGAGCTGTGCTATCTTCATTTTATCTTGCTGTTGGGTCCGATCTCGCTTTGAGCCAAAGCCCCGGGGCCTATGAAGCATCCACTCCAGACTATCGTCCCGGGATTGATCATACTGTTGATACCTGTTTTGACCTCGTCCCCCATTATCACTCCCAATTTTCTCCTGCCTGTGTCGATCTTTTTCTCGCGGTGAACTACCACTATATTCTCATCGTCCAGACGCAGATTGGCGACTTTCGTACCTGAACCAAAATTACAGTTCTTTCCTATAACGCTGTCACCGACATAGTTGTGATGTGGAACCTGGGTACCGTCCATTATAATGCTGTTCTTCACCTCTACGGCGTTACCCACTTTACATCCACGCCCTATGTGGGTGGAAGGCCTGATTAGGCAGTTGGGACCTATCTGGGTGTTATCTCCTATGTAAACAGGCCCCTGGATGTAAGCGCCTTCTTTCACCGTAGCACTTTTGGAGACGTGTACAGCGCCTTCTATATGCACGTTCTCTTCTATATCGCCCTTCAAGTTCCTTTCTAACGCATCTTCCATCATATGCTCGTTGACCGATAACAGGTCCCAGGGTCTGCTGAGTTCGTACCATCTTTCGATATTGAAAGCGCTCAGTCGTGAGTCGTCTATGAGTCCCTGCAGTGAATCCGTTATCTCGAATTCACCTCTGCGGGAACGCTCCGTCTCATCTATCGCTTCGAATATCTCGCTCGTGAATCCATAGAGACCGGAATTGACAGTGTTCGTATCGGGGTGTTCAGGCTTCTCCACCAGTTCGACCACTTTCTGGTTGTCGGTCCTTATGATACCGTAGTTCTCTGGATCATCCACTTCTGCGGTACCGACCACGCACTCATCATCATCTGAAAAAAAGTCGATGAAGTCGTGCAGAGCACTTTTAGAGATGATCACGTCTCCGTTCAAGCAGACGAACTTATTTTCAACGAAATCTTCTGCATAGGAGACGGCGTCGGCAGTGCCCAACAACTTTCCCTGCTTCACGAATCGGAGTTCAGCTTCTTTTGAACTCACATCTTCCTTTATTTTCTCGCCTTCCCAGCCAATCAATATGATGATCTCGTCCACCTTGCTCTCGAGATCATCTATCAAGTGCTGTATTATCGGTTTTCCAGCAACGGGCAGCAGTGGTTTAGGCGTTCTTTCAGTGAGCGGTCTCATCCGGGTACCTTTTCCAGCGGCCAATATGAATGCTTTCATCTTATCCCTCCATACATCTTTCTAGATCGTTTTTCGCTCTTTCGAAGACGACGTCGAGGCTTTTTTCGTCCTGCGCCTCGGCGGTTATCCTTATCTTGGGCTCGGTACCGGAAGCTCTTATGAGCGACCAGCCCCTTTCCCTTTGCAACCTTATACCGTCCACGAGATTCAACTCCTTTTTCGAATACGTGTTCTCGTATAAAGATATTAACTTGTCCATGGTCTCTTTTTTCTTTTTCACCTGTATCGAAGTCTTCCTTCGAGGATAAGAAGGCAGTTCTTTCACCTGCTGGGAGAGTTCTCTTTCCGAGTTCATCTTGACAAGCAGCGCCGCGGCGTAGATCCCGTCGGGCCCGTTGCTTATCTCAGGAAAGATCCAAGTGCCTGAAGGCTCTCCTCCAAAAGCGGCGCCCTTTTCCTTCAACATCTCGGATACGAAAACGTCTCCGACCCTGCAGCGGAAGACTTTTTCTGCTACGTCGTCAACCGCCATGGACGAGTTCACCGGCACCACCACGGAACCAGAGTGATCCTTAACGAACAGTTTGAGCAGGTCGTCCCCTCCCAGATAGTTCCCTTCGCGGTCCACGGCCACGGTCCTGTCCGCATCGCCGTCGTGGGCTATGCCCAATCCGGCGTCGCTCTTTTTTACCAGAGAGCGGAGGTCAGCGAGATTTTCTTCTACCGGTTCGGAAGGATGTCCCGGGAAGGAACCGTCGGGCTGCGCGTTGAGAGTAGTGACTTCACAGCCCATCTTTTTAAGGAGCGTTGGAGTTATGGTAGAACCAGGCCCGTTAGCGCAGTCTATTATGACCCTCTGATCGTATCCGCCTCCGACTAGTTCGAGTATAGCCGACATGTGCTCTTCGACAGCGTCGTTGTGTTTTCCAACGCGGCCTACGTTTTTCCAGGAAGGAAGTTCTTGTTTTTCTTCTGAAAATATCTTCTCCTCGAGCTCGAGCATCTGCTCAGTGTTGAAAGAACTCCCGTCGGGATTCCACAACTTTATGCCGTTGTACTCCTCGGGGTTATGCGATGCGGTAACCATGATACCGCAGTCGAAGTCTTCAGCGGCGTGGGCAAGGGTGGAAGTTGAAAGCGTCCCGCCTTTTTTGACTTGGGCTCCTGCGGAAGTCAGACCCGCTATCAGTGCCGCGGAGACCATATCGCCGGAGGAGCGGGCGTCTCTTCCCATCAGCACCTTTTCGTATGATCCTCCAACGGCTCCGCCTATCTTTTGGCAGAGTTCGGGAGTTATCATCTCGTTGACCACGCCTCTTATTCCCGAGGATCCGAACAAACGCATTTTCGTATCACCTGTTTGCAGAAAGGCCAGTAAAGATATAAATCCTTTGTTCGCTGCGTTGAGACGAGCTACAGGTTTTGAAGGAAACCTTTACGACTATAAATCGAGAGGTATAAATAAGAGGATTGTATAGCCTTACAAAAAACCCTCTAACTCAGCGAAAAGAATTAAAAAAGAGAGGAAGATAGAGGGAACGAACGACCCGTGATGGAAGATGGCAGATAAAGACTATTCGATAATACCCGATAAGGAAAGGGAGAGATGCGTTACAGGCATCGAAGCCTTAGATACCATTTTGAACGGCGGCATCCCTAGATCGAATTCCGTCCTGGTGACGGGCAGCTGCGGCACCGGAAAGACTACGTTGAGTCTCGAATTTTTGGTCCACGGCGCCATAAAAGAAGAGAACTGCCTGTTCATCTCGGTAACAGAGGATTCCAAGAAGATGTTGAACAACATAGTCCCCTACGATTTCTTCGACCAGTCGTTGATAGAAGAGGGAAATCTCTCTTTCATAGACATACCCGATCTATATGACGAGTTGGGACTCCTTGAAAAAAGCGAGTTCTCCTTCAAAGAGATCGACGAACTCATCGCCAAGATCGAGAAAATCGTGGTTGAGAACGATATAAAGAGACTGGTGATAGATTCAGTCACCTCGGTCTGCTTCCAGCTAAAGACGGAAGAGAAGATAAGGGATTTCATGCTGCACCTGATGAAGATGCTCTCGTCCCACGGCTGCACCTCTCTGCTCATATCCGAGATATCGCCGGAAGAACCTAGGTACTCGCAGTACGGCGTCGAAGAGGCTATCGCCGATGGGATAATAATGATGGGTAACCTGGAGAGGCAGGGAGATCTTTTGAGGACTTTACAGGTGGTGAAGATGAGAGGCACCGATCATTCCCGTGCCAAATACGTGTTAGACCTCACGGCCGTAGGCGTTCTGCTCGTTCCGCTGCTCAAAGGCGGTGGAGTGAAAGCTGGATCCGGAGGTGGAAAGGATGGTTAGCGTACAGGGTCTGCCGGAAAAACTTGACAGCCTTGAACCCGGTTCCGCCGTCGCGTTGAAGGTCGACGTAGATTCCTACTTTGAAGTCATAACGGCCTTGACCGATAAGTTCCCCAGGAACAGGGAGATGCAGGTGATCTATACCACTTCTACGATCTCGTCCGCAACTATCATCCATGTGCTGGACGCCTTCGATATCAGCAGAGATAACATACAGTTCGTCGACGCGGTATCTTACATGACCATGGGCGCTTCGAAGCAGCCCGAAGGCGTGACCTTCGTCGAGAGTCCTACGATGCTGGAGAACATAAGCTTGAAGATAGAGTATCTGCTCAAAAAGTATCCCGCCGACGAGAACACAGTGATCATAGATTCAATAGATTCTCTTTCCATCCACAACGACAACAGGATACTCTCTGAATTCCTGCACATCTTGATCTCGAATCTACGATCTCACGACTGTTTCACATTTATACTCTCGGTCTCTGAACAGGATTCCGAAGAGATAGACAACATGCTGGCAATGGTATGCGACGATTTCATAGAGGTCAGGCCGGAAAACGAGTCTGGCTCCACCGAAGTCGAGATGTGAAATTTTACTCTGGCTCTACTTAGTATTTTTGCAGAAGATATTTATAGAATGCGTGTCCTGTAACTACCGCAGGTTTAACCTGCAGGAGGACTAAAATATGGAAAGATTGAAAAGAAACGAAGAAGGTGTGTCCCCCGTTATCGCGACCATCTTGATGGTGGCGATAACTGTTGTACTGGCAGCTACGCTGTACATGATGGTCGGTGACATAGGCGGAGACGCCTCAACTGCCGTCGCAGGCAGGATAACTGACAGAGAGATCGACGATGATACCGCAGAATTCGAGTTCGTGTCTCTCGAACAGCCGAGTAGTGCGGACCTAAGTGATATAGAGATAACGGTGCTTGGAAACGGCGACGAAGAAGTTATCGAAGACGCTACAGAGGACGGAGATGTCTCTTGGTCTCTACTCAGTGGCGACGATGCCGTAGCTGGAAGCAGATTCGATCTTTATGACGCCCTTGGAGAAGAGATCGACCCCGAAGACATCGACGAAATCGTCATCCGTATAGACGGATACAGCGGCACCATCACTTGGGAAGCTTAAAACAGCTTCTTAGGACACACCACAAAAACCCTTTCTTTTTCTTATACTTTTTTTTACGTGAAAATGTTCTCCACACAGATTAGTATTTTTCCATAAATAATATATAAAATAGAGCCTCTCTTCTCTACTGCAGGTCTCACCTGCAGGAG
>PWHU01000146.1 GCA_003555395.1 Thermoplasmata archaeon | reverse complement strand
TGGGAGTGCTCCGCACCAGCGTAACCGAGGATAAAATAGTCGATGAAGGGAGGAAGGATAACGATAGCGAACCCAGGAAGTATAGCATTGTAAGTCTTTCTCAGAGGCGTATCTGCAGCCAAAGAAAGTATCAATGAACCCAATATCAGGACGGGAAAGTTGAATGCGGTATGTTGTACTACAAGATACATCGAGAATACACGATACTCGTATATCAAGGATTCAGACACTGAACGGATTATACCCAATATGACCAAGAATATGAAAGCGGTCAAGGGAGTGAACCTATCTTTTTCAAAGATTTTGATGAGACGCTCTAAGACTCTAGAGATAGGACCGGATTCAGGGTTTTGATTTTCCTTCTTTTTTGGATCTTTAGACATGGACTGACTCCTCTATTACTTTCGATACCTATAATTTACTTTTGGACCCGTCTAGAGTTTGATTTCTGTTGAGATGCCATACTGATTATGATGTTCAAACTACCTATTTTCAGAGTTTCTTTTTACCTGCGTAAGCCGCGACCCAAACAATCAACAATACGACGGCATAGAGATGCTCTCTGGTCATCTCCTCGTCATCTTTCAGCCTCTGGTGTTCGTCCATAATATCTTCCTCGTCCGCTTCTTCCACTGTCAGCGTGTAATAACCAAAGTTCCCTTCGACGGTTCGGTCACCGTTCTGGGGTGCGTAGATCCCGACATAGAATGTATCGCTGTCGTCGGGTAGAAGGATCGCCTCCTCTCCTTCGTATTCTGGCGGCTCTTCAAAGGGATATCCCTCTGTGGCTGTAGGTATGGCTGGATAATCGTCTTCAGAAACGTATATCCTCGCTTCCGCTCCCGCATCCGATCCTACAGATATCTTCGTAGGTTCTTCTATATTTATCTTATAAAGGTCTCCTCCGCCTCTACCTATCATCTTACTGACGGAACCGTATTCGAGCTCGTGTTCTCCCGCATCTACGTAAGCATCAGTTATATCTACGGTTTCAGGGTACATCTTATCTTCTGGGCCAAAAGTGTAAAGAGCAAGGGTTTCCCACCTATCTTGGAAAAGTACATCCACTGTTCTCATGTAGTTTTTCCGAGAGGAGATTTTTTCACCTACTGGCATCCAGAATTCAGGTTCCGCAGTGTGCCATCTAGCATTCCACTCGTCGGGATCAAGAACGTACCATCCTCCGTCATAGTCGTTCTCCCAAGAAGTTTCGTAAATCGATTCTTCGAACCAAGCTTCTACCATGAAGTGTCCCATCAGGTCTCTATCCACTTCTGGTGTGGGATGTATAGAGACGACTCTGCTGGGTATCCCTATAGAACGGAGAAGCGAGACCAAAGCGAATGAGACTTCATCGCACCATCCGTTGATGATCTTGCTTCTTCCCTGGCTTTCTAGTTCATGGATAGAGACACCGTTCATGGCTAGTTTTTCCGCATCATCTAAAGTAAGACCTTCTACATCTTTAACTTCCCCGTCTAGATTGGTATGAGTGACCGGTCCGTCATAGATCCTAAGGATCTCACCGTGCACCTCGATCTCTCCTATCCTTTCTTCTCCCACATCTACCCACCACCTATTTTTGAACCTAGATATAATAGCATCTTCCGGCAGGTCGACGTTCTTTTCTTCGAATTGAGTCCGCAGCCAATCGGGCATCTCCCCTTCGGTTATGTTTTCTTCTCTTTTTTCCAGATCGAATAGATACCTAGTGTAGGGACTTTCTTCTCCGTAAAAAAGTATGTCAGATGCGTCCCGTAGGTGGAATAAACCGGTAGGTCTTGCATCGTTTCTCTGGGCAACTATCCTGTTCAATCTTGCTGCGCTTTCTTGAGCATCGGAAGAGTTACCCGCCCCGGCTAAAGCCAATTCGAATATATTTGGCCTATCTTCGCGCTCATCTCCGAATGGAGCCAGGTTAGGAGGATGTTCCTCCTGGGGATAGGTGTTGAAGCTGGTGGTCAATATGTATCCATATTCGTCTCTAGTCCCGTCTTCGTCGTAAGCGTAGCCCTTTATCTTTTCCTCAGGGATATCTAGCTGCCAGGGATCGAAAATAACGAAGATTTCTATTTCCTCGCTCCAGTCGTCTTCTACTATCTCGAAGTCGTATCTTCCTATGGAGGTGTCTTCAGGTATTTCCACTTCCCATCCGTCTTCGACTTCGTTCACTTCGAGTTCGTCCATATCTTCTTTCGAAGGGTTTAAGCGGTGCTCAGCATCTGTTTCCCCTTTGATCGACAGGACCGAACCTCTTCTAACGACCACCTTTTCAGTGGCAACGGTGACTTCTCCGTTTTCATCGGAATAGGTCTCCCATCCTTCGTATTTAAGAGTGCGATATTCGTCTCTGTAGGGAACGTAAAGCCTCGTGTGGTTTAACCCTTCAGAGGTTTCGATCAGCTTTATTTCATCTTCTGAAAGACCTTTTTCGTTTTCTTCGAAGGTCGAACTCGCTGATACAAAAGGTATGAGACCAGAGATCATGATGCTCGTGAATAGGACGAGCGTAAATATTTTCTTCCAAATCCGGGATTGAGCCATATTAAAACTAGTTTACGAAAACCGCGATAAATAACCTTTTTGGTAAAACAGCTCCTGATCTACTCAGATGATGGCGGCACACAAAATATATTTACATCCTGATGATTTTATCACCCGCTGTATATCGATGAAAGAGATCTTGAAAACATTTGAATTGAAAAGCAAAGTATTCATATTTGTATACGTGCTGATCCTAGCGCTCGCACGAAGTATATTCCAGAGTATCTTGTGTTCTTCAGGAACTTTCACTCACCTCGTTAACATCCAATTCCTTACGGTCTCTCTTTTGCTTTTATTTATTTTTTTGATGATAAAGATATTGATACCAGAGATAAAAGATGTGGAACGAGTAATCCTTCCAGCGTTTTGGCTCGTGATATTCACCTTTCCATTGAATCATGTCTATCTCACGTTACTATCCTCTCCCGGGATACCTTACCTTGAAACAAATTTTGGGGTCTTCGTATTCGCGGTGTTATTCAACCTTTATACTGGTAAGATGATCAAAGAGAAATCTGTATCTCAAAGTTCATCTTTTTCCACGGCTTCTTTAATCATTTTGTTCTTCTCGATATTTTTATTTGCGGTCGCTATCTTTAACCAGCCCCAGCTACTTTCGTTTTTCGCTTATCAACCCGGTTCGACCTACTTCTTGGTCTCATTAACGCTGATCCTACTTTTCGAGGTCGTTTTGTTGTTTTCGATCACCGCACGATTCTATGATAAAGAAGCCTTCATCTCTTTGGTAAAGAGTGTCAAACCTTTCAGAACGATGCACTTCGTTGGTTTGACCTTTATAGGTTTCATGGTGGCTTACAGACTCAACGGAAATACTTTACTCGATCTCTCTATTTTGATCCCCGCCGCCTGTATGGTGCTGACATGGCAGTTTTCGACTATGATCAACGATTTTTATGATATAGATACAGACGAACTCGTTCATCCAAATAGACCATTAGTAAAAGAAAAGATAGATCCTAAAACTTTCAAACAGATGGGGGTGCTCTGTGCGCTGCTTTCACTTTTACTTTCTACCCTTTTCAGCGTCGAATTATTCTTAGTTAACTCGGTCTTTGTTTTAGCGGGCGCGGCTTACTCTATACCGCCTATCAGATTAAAGAACAGGATATTTGGGCACATCTGCGTAGGCTATGCAAGCGTGGCCGCCTTCCTTTTTGGAGTGTACGGGACCTTCGCACTCAAAGAAGTTGACTTGTTCCTGGCTATAGAAACTTCGAAAGTCCCTTTTTTTCCGGACATCTTCTCTTTTTCGATCTTGATATTTTTTGTCTTTTCTCTTTCTCCCTTGATCAACGCCGTGGATGATTTCGAAGGAGACAAAGAGGCGGGTGTTAAGAACATATACACCGTTTACGGATTTGAGAAGGGCAAAAAGATGGTCGCCGTGCTGATCGTAATACTCTTTTTGAGTCCGTTACTCATCTTTCAAGACATAATAGATATACTGATGATACTGCCCGCTTCGTTGATATCTTCCTTCATATTCTATAAATTCGAAAATTACAAGTTCGTCTTGGGCCTATACTTTATCATACTGCTGTACATATTGATAAGATTTCTAGGACTGTGAGCGTTAAATTTGACCTTCACCCAGTTCAGTTTTTACTCCTCTGTTCGAGATGATGAAATCCTTCAGCATCTTCATCTGCGTCTTTATATAACCAAACCTATTTTTCCTTCTAAAATAATATTTGATAGGTGATCGGATAAATTTCAGAGGCGAATACGCTTTTCTAAAACCCCATCCAAGCACTTTTCTCATCTCTTTTTGGTCTATGTTCGGGTGATCCCATACCAGGTGTTTCGTATCCCACTTCCCCCAATCGTCTTCGATGATGCCGTACTTTTCCGATATCTCCTCCCATAAAGGAGTGCGGGGTAATGGTGTGATAACACAGATCTGGGTAAGATCTATAGAATAATCGTTCAACTTTCTTATATCTTTCTTTATCTTTGGAACGGTATCTTCTTCAAATCCGATCATATAATAGCCTATCACGAAGGAATTTTTCTCTTCTAGTCTCTCTAACAAGTCAAGGGTCTTTTCCACGTCGATATTTTTTTCAACGTTATCCAAAGTATCTTGATTAAGACTTTCCACACCGATCAAAGTTCCCGAAAAACCCTTTTCGTACCAATCTTCTAGATTATTATCCAATAGATCTATCCTTGTCATAGGATACCAGCTAATATCATGTTTGTGCAGAATATCAATAACTTTTTCCGTATGTTTTTTCCACATACCGAAGTTTTCATCCTCTATCACGATCTCGGTTACCCCGGATTCCTTGTAATTTTTCACCGCCTCTTCGATGGAGGAAAGAGGTATCTTATAAGGGTCGGAGCAAAAAACTGGAGTTTGACAGAACTTGCAGTTCTGGGTGCATCCCCTGTTGGTGAAAAGCACACCGAGAGGGAATCCTTTAACACCTATACGTGTTCCTATATAATCAACTATCATCGGATGTTTTAACGTTCCTATTTCAGTACCCAGTTCTTCAGCCACTTCCTCCTCCGAATAACCGACGAAGATCTTATCGAAGTGATCCTCCATGCCGTAAGTCAACGCTCCATAATTTCCAGCCCACAATTCAGGATCATTTTTCTTCTTCGCCTCTTTTACCATCTCGAGTATATTGGGGATCTCATGGGTGAAAAAGGAGAATCCCACTACGTCGTAATCCTTTTTTAAAGCCTTTCTGTATTCTGTCCATGTGGGCCATTCCAAAATGTCTATCTCAGGTATGTTCTTTTTGAGAAATCTCAACCCATTAGAGTTGTTTTTATCGTAGGTGTATGTGATCTTCCTATCTACATTACTGCTCCAATATTCGTAACGCTCTCCTTTCTCTCTGTACGGTGTAGTTATAAGGACCTTTCTGTCCATCTTCTTCAGAAGTTAATATCTCTCGTATCTATTTAAAAATTAGGGTGAAAATTATGTTTCCAAATCATTTCAACCACAATAGTTTATCCGATTCCAAGCCCATTGTTTTTTTTAAAAAATTTAAGGCGTCTAGTTTAAGTTTCATCGCTTGTGTCAATTCTCCGTAGCAACCGGCATTACATAAATCACATTTACAGTCTTCTATCTGCTCTACTGTGCATCCTTGTTTCATGGTAGAATCTACATCTATCAACAAAGTCAAGAAAGAAGGACAAGTCTCTCGCTTTTTATCCATGTTCCTCCCAACAGATTCTAGATAAGAATAAGAGTTGATTATCTTGTATCGCTCTTTATCTTTGAGATCAATTATCCTTTCCGCTACATCTCTCTGCTGAGATGGGGAAAGAGCGATATCTTTTGCCCCTTCGTAAGGATACATAAAATTGAACCAGATCCCATCTGTAAGTGGAGAAAAAAAGGCAGCTATCTCTTCGATCTGCGGAGCGTTGTATCGATGTAAGGTCACACACGCGGTTTTATTTACATCCCTATTTGCCTTCAGATTACTGACCATCTTATCGAAAACGCCTTCTTCGCGGTTTTTATCATGGGTTTCACCGACCCCCTCTACAGAGACCCAATAACTATCGGGATCATATTTTCCAAGGTCTATCGTTCCGTTCGTTATCACCATCACTAACATGCCCAGCTCTTTGGCATGATCTATCAGGATATCTAAGTCTTCTCTTAAAGTCGGTTCACCCCCTTCAAAGATTAGGTGGATCGCACCTCTTTTCCTAGCTTCTTCCAAAAGTCTTAACCATTCTTCTGTGTCGAGGTCAGGGATATCTCTCTTCCACCAAGGACAATGGTCACATTCCAGATTACATCTGTTCGTGACCTTAGCCACAGCGGTGATAGGGCCCCTGTTACCAAACTTCCATCGTAGAAAACGATACAGATAATACGGTTTGAACAGACCTGGTTTCATCTTGTACGTTATCGATCATGATAGTTGATAAACTTTTTGACTGAGTTAGTTTCACATCGTATCTATCGACTGTGATAATCTATAAATATCCTTAACTGACCTTTGAGATCAAAGAGATCATGGAGAAAAGCATGTTTGATGATATCAAGCTGACCAAACGGACTACTTTTCTTTTGATAGTACTAGCGGTAGTGATATCTCTTATAATATATTCAGCTTTCTTCACCTCTATCTTTTCTCATCGTGCCGATGAAGTCGACGAGGACGATTGGACCGATTATCCATATGTGATACCGGGCACGGACATGAGGTTCCCGGACGAAGAAGGACTTTATCCAGACGGAGATACGTGGATTTCTCTAGGGTTACGAATGGATTTTCCGCAGTCGGATATAGGAAGGACTTATCTGATCACACTCTACCATGAGGATCAAAAAGATGTCTACATATCATCCCCAGAAGAGACACATAACGAAAATTATCAAGGTGAGCAGTCCCTTTCAGAAGGAAAGCTTGACATGACTTTCAGTCAGGAGCATGTACCAGAAGATCGGTTAAGAACGAAAGAAGGTGAAGCGTTCTATTATGAGTGGAGATCATTTTTTGAAATCGACGGTACAGAGTATGAGATAGACGTAGAGCTCGAATCCGAAAAGCCTCCTGCTACCATGACAGACTATGGAGGGGAGATCGTTTTGGGTTTAGATTACTACAGGATACACTCGCTGACTCGCTGTACCGTGGTCGGAACATTAAATGTAGAAGGCGAGACACACGTGGTAGAAGGTGTAGGCTGGATAGAAAATCAGCGAGGAACTTTCAGTAGGATGGAATGGGACTGGTTCGCTTTTTGGGACGATAGTGGAGTCGAGATGAAGATAGTGGATGTTTACGGAAGTGGACAAAATAAAGAGTACGCGATGTATGTGGATCTAGACGGCGAAATTTTGACCATCGATGATCTATCTGTTGAAGTCACATCTGTGAGCAACAATTTTGGATATTCATGGAGGATATCATCTGATGAATATCCTGTATACCTTAATATAACTTGTATAGATGAAATGATGCGCTATCCCGGATTCGCGGTCGGATTCGGAACGATAAATGGGGATCTCATGGGGATAGAGGTGGACACTCTTACCTATATAGAATTGACCAAGAGCCGTACCCTTTGATATCTGAAATGTCCAAAAAATATTAGTAGATATAAAAACTATTTCCAAGAGGTGGAATCATGTTAGCTTCACTGTTGCAGAAGAAGTTAAAAAGATTGAAAGGCGATAAGATAATAGTGGTGATGGACGGAGGGAAAGCTTTCTTGGGCGTTTTGAAAGATTTTGACGACGAAACCTTGGTTCTATCGGATGTCTGCGAAGGCCCGGCCTCTAAGATCGAGTGGGAGTCCATCGGAGAGGAAAGGGAAGAAAACACCGATAGAACATTTGAGGAGGCTTACGGATTCGTGGATTGGGTATGTGTAAATTTGGAGGAAGTTTATCTTAGATTGAACCACGTCTCGAGGATATGGCCGTGGATACACACGAAAGATAAAGACTTAGTGAAGGAAGGAAGAAAACCCACCTACACTAGAACCCCGGCTATAGACCTGTTGAGAGAAGAGAGCGAAAGGATGGACAAAAGTTGATGGTGATCCTTTGGGATACACTTCGCTGGTAAAGTCCTTCCGTCAAGATTTCTATCCCCTCGTATGCCAGATACCGGAAGGTAGAGTATCGACCTACGGCGCTTTAGCTAGAGCCTTAGGCAGCGAAAGGGCGGCAAGAGCCGTGGGTAAGATGTTAAACGAAAATCCCAGACCCGTAGAGGTCCCCTGCCACAGGGTGGTAATGTCCGACGGCTCTTTAGGGGGTTATGGTGGGGGAATAGAGGAAAAGAAAAGATTGCTGGAAGAGGAAGGCATAAGGATCAAAAACGGAAGAGTTAAAGAATTTGAGCATGTCGTGTTCGAAAGCTTCGTATCCGATAAACCTCTTAAAAGATTGAGAGAAGAGCAGAAACGGGTAAAAGAAAAAGTTGCGGTCCAGGAGAGTGGAATTGGATTTTCATCGGTGGCGGGAGTAGATGTTTCTTATTCCAACAACAGAGCTTATCCGGCACTTTCACTTTGGGATCATGAAAATAAAGAAGAGATAGATGTTTTCACTACGGAGATCGATGTCGAATTCCCCTACATACCGACTTTTCTCGCCTTCAGGGAACTGCCCTGTCTTCTTGAGATATTGGAAAAAGTCGAAGATCAGCCCGATGTAGTGATGGTAGACGGCAACGGAGTGATGCATCCTGATGGTATCGGTTTAGCTTCTCATCTAGGTGTAGAAACGGGTATGGCTACAGTGGGTGTAGCGAAGAGTAAACTCTGCGGTGATCTGGTTGATGAGATCGATAGGGAAAAGGGTAAGATGCTCTCGGAAGTCAGGGATAACGGAAAATTAATAGGGCACGCACTATTGGAGGGTAAGAGAGCAAAAAATCCCATATATGTCTCTCCAGGTCACGGGGTTTCCCATGATCAAGCAGTACAACTCGTGAAGAGTTACTGCAGGTACAAGGTCCCTGACCCTATAAGAAGAGCACATATCGAGGCGACAAAAAGGAGGAAAAAAGATGAGCGATAGAAAAGTCCCGTTGTTCTTCCACGAAAAGTACGCATCGTACAGATTCGGTAAATTTCACCCCTTCGATCCGAGACGATTTCCTAAGTTCGTAGAAGAGGTGGAAAAAGAAGAGAAGATGCATGCGGAAGTGGAGGTGACGGAGTCTCCTAAAGCTGATGATCGTGTCTTAGAAACGGTTCACGATCCAGGGTATATCAAAGGTGTGGATGAAAAGGAAAAAACCGGCGGCTCACTCACCATGGATACTCCGGTAAAAAAAGGTTCACCCGAAGCCGCCCGTTACATCGTCGGCGGAAGCTTGGAAGCGGCTAAGATGATCGAAAACGAAGGTGTTGAATTCGCGATAAATCTAGGTG
>PWHU01000175.1 GCA_003555395.1 Thermoplasmata archaeon | reverse complement strand
TCGACGGAAAAAGCAAAGACGTTGTGGTGCATAGAAAAGGAGCTACGAGAGCTTTCGCTCCCGGTAGGAAAGAGGTGCCAAAAAAGTACAGGGATGTGGGACAGCCGGTTATTATTCCGGGAGATATGGGTACAGCGAGCTACATCATGGCGGGAACGGAAAACTCTATGAAGAGGAGTTGGGGTTCAACGTGTCACGGTGCGGGAAGAGTGATGTCCAGGACAGGTGCGAGAAAGAAGTTCAGGGTGAATCAGATAAAGAGAGACCTTTCCGACCAAGGCATCTACGTCAAAGCCGCCAGCGATAAAGTGCTGAAGGAGGAAAGCCCCGGGGCCTACAAGGACGTCAATAATGTGGTGGAAGTCACGCACAACGCGGGACTCTCAAAGATCGTAGCGAAATTGGTGCCTATAGGCGTGATGAAAGGTTGATCTCTTAATCGGGACAGAGCCGTTCTGAAGTGCGGAAAGATCTCTTGACTGATCCATGATATCACTTCAAGTGAGGAGCTGATCAATCCTCTTTCAGGTACTCATCCACTTTTGAGAAGTCTCTCTTGTCTTCTTTGAAAATCTGCTTCTCTTCTTCGGTAGAAGGCCTTATCTCGAACTCACAGTGATCGTCACCAACGGTCTTAGCTTTCATATGGATTTGGATATGGTCTTCGTTAAATGCCATATATTTGGCCGGATCTACGAAGCAGTAAAGTCTGCCTAGATCTTCTTTCCCATATTCACTCCACAGTTCACTTAGTACACACCCGTATGCCTTCATGGTATCTTCCCCTTCCTCTATTTTCGAGTGCATACCGAAAGGAGGTATACTGAAAGCAGTTCCTTCACTGAAGGTCTCCGGAGTCGGCTCGATACCTTCCTCTACAATCTCCTCTCTCCTTGCTTCTCCTATATATCTCCCATAGCGTTTGATAGCTTTGACAGCCATCTGTTTCCCACGGTCCTCTCCAAGCTCTTCTGTTAGTGTCTCTGCATAGGATAAGTGGAGGAGTGCGAGCCTTTTGCTGAGGGTTTGGATGTATTTTTCTGCTTCTTTTACGTCTTTTCTTTCTTTTTTCATAGATGTTGGATAAAGGGCAGTTATTATAACATTTGTCGCTTGGTTTAGAAACGGTAAAAAATTCAAAAAAAGTGTAAAGATCCGTAATAACAACTGGTGAAATCTCACCATATCAAAATCTAGATCTGTGGGAGCCAAATAAAGAAGAGATGAATCCGTCCTGATAATCATCTTTACTGATCTGGTAGGCGACTTTCTTGGACTGTTCTTTACTCAATTTCTTTATGCCTTCGGGTATGCCCTCCACCAGAGGACCTATGTTCTCCTTGTTTTGAACCATGAATGTATATATCTTCACCTCAGTATCCTCCTTCTTCCTGATTTCCATCTCCTTCCATACCACATAGGTGAAAGCACCAGAAACAGCCATAGCAACTATCGCGTCGGCTTCTTTGAGTTCGCCCTTGATGTCATGTTTTATCCCGAAGTCGGCAGGATTAGTGATCTTATCAGGTTCAAGGTGATCCTGTATGATCTTTATACACTTCCTTTCTGTTTCGGTGTTGAATGTAAAAGTAGGATGGCTGAAAAAGATGTGCATTTCGTCATCCCTCCTTCTCTTCTTCAGAGTCGTCAGGCACGCCCATGAAATTTATATGTTCAGCTTCTTGTCCTTTTTTACTAGAGCCTGTTCCTTCATATATAACATCTTCAGAGATCTCTTTATCTTCATCCTTCTCTTCTTCTTTCTTTTCTCTCATCTTTTCCGTTTCCTTTTCCATCTGCCTTCTCTTGATCTCCCCAAGGATAGCGCCTTTACCTTTGAAAGCATATACCATGCCGATCAGAGTGAAAAGTGCTGCGGGTAAAGACAAAAGTCCGTATGGTTTTCTAGGGTATGAGACCGTATATGTGTAGGTCAAGCTGCCTTCGGTAACGTTAAAGCTAAAATGTCTAGGATCTTCATCTAGAAGTGTCAAATCCAAAGATATGTTCTCTACTTCGCTGAGATCCATGCTTTCTCTATCGCTCGTTGTCCATTCTTCCGGTAAAAAGATCGGTTCGTAATCGGAATCTAGGATCCTTATGGTAGCTTCCGATTCAAGCTCTTCATCGCTACGTATCTCAAGAGTTGCTTCATCTATCTCTCTCATCCGGGGATAATTTATATTCGTTACAAGGCCGTGATCTTCAGGGCTAAACGTGTCACTATCCACATCCTCTTCCACAGTGGTGATCACAGCTGAAAAGGCCAATATCAGTGCTAAAGCGAAGAAAACGAACCCTTTCTGTATATCGGGATTGGAGATTATCCGGAGTAATATCCCTCTCTCATCCTGCTTATCATTTTCCATACTTTTATCCGACTCCATATCCATTGAAAGATTTCACTTAATGTCGCCACACATACCTCTAACTATATGATAAGAAAAAAGAGGTTATAAAAGGATTTTTATCCCTGGTCACTTCGCCACTTCTATATCGAACTCGATCTCACCTGCGAAATGGCATTTTGCGGTGTGTTCTTTTCCTACTTTTATCTCCTCAGGATCTTTCTTTTCACATATCTCTTTTGCGTGTGGACATCTGGGGTGGAATCTACAGCCTGAAGGGATATTCGTTCCTGAGGGTATCTCGCCTGTGATGGGGACCTTCTTGACACCTCTACCTCTTTCAGGGTCCGGTTCAGGTACAGCTACAAGCAAAGCCTGTGTATAAGGATGAGATGGTGTATCCAAAACATCGCCCCCTCTTCCTTTTTCTACGATATCACCTAGATACATGACACCTATATAATCCGTGAAGAAACGTGTGGTAGATATATCGTGGGTGATGTAAAAATAAGTGACGTCCTCTTCATCTATGAGATCCTTCATCAAGTTCAATACTTCAGCTCTCACTGAAACATCGAGCATCGAAACGGGCTCGTCGGCCACTATGAAATCTGGATTCAATATCATAGCACGAGCAAGCGAAACTCTCTGTTTTTGTCCTCCTGAAAGCATATGAGGATACCTTCGCAGGAATTTTTCAGGCGGCGTCAATCGAACTTCCTCGAGGGCTTCGTGGATCATATCTGTCCTTTCCTCTCTGGAATCACCTATATCATGTATCATCAATGGTTCTTCAAGTATGGTGCGTATCCTGTGTCTAGGGTCCAATGCTGAAAAGGGATCCTGATAGATCATCTGTGTCTGTCTTCTATAGGCTTTCAACTGCTGTCTGTTACTGATCGCAGAGATATCTTCTCCTTTCATATACATGTGACCTGCAGTTGGATCTAAGAGCCGCATCATCAATTTACCTACGGTCGTTTTCCCACAACCGGATTCACCTACCACCGAGAAGTTCTTTTTCCAGTATATATCGAAATCTACTCCGTCTACAGCCCTTACAACTTGTTTTTCCTTTCCTCTTAGTTTCTGAAAGAAAGATTGTGTTATCTGAAAATGCTTTGTCAAGTTTCTCGCTTTAAACAATGGTTCAGCCATTCTGTCTACTCCTCCATTATTTCATCAGGTTCTTCGATCTCTTCTTTGCCCAGCTCTCCTTCATAGGCTTCAGCCGCGGCTTCGTCATCATAAGCTGTCTCGTATTGTGCCTCCTCGCTTTCGGCTATCTCTTCATCCTCGCTGTAGAGGTGGCACTTGACTCTGACACCGCCAACATCGTAAGTCTCGGGTTCCAATTCCTTACACCCTTCCATAGCTTTATGGCAGCGTGGATGGAACCTACAGCCAGCAGGAGGGTTGATAAGATTTGGGGGAACTCCCGGGATGTACTCCAAACGTTCTATGTCAGTACGGATGTCGGGGATAGCCGCCATCAATTTTTCGGTGTATGGATGTTTTGGATCTTTGTATATGTCTTTTGACGAGCCGAACTCCACTATCCAACCGGCATACATTATAGCCAGATTGTCCGATACTTCCGCTAAAATACTCAGATCGTGAGTGATGAATATCATCGATATATCGAGTTCTCTTCTAAGGCGCTTGAGGTCGTTCATTATCCTTGCCTCGACAACGACGTCTAAAGCTGTTGTGGGCTCGTCCAATATCACAAGATCCGGTTCCAGCAGAAGAGCCGTAGCGATGATCACTCTCTGTTTCTGTCCGCCGCTGAGCTCATGTGGATACCTGTCGAAGATGGACCCGTCAAGGTTCACCAACTCTAGGTATCTTTCACATATATCTCTAGCCTTCTTACCTTCGATGCCTTTATGGTACTTCAGCGGTTCGACCATCTGATGACCCACGGTATAAACAGGGGTCATTATCTCCATGGCTCCCTGAAAGACCATGGATACTTTTTTCCATCTGATCTTTTTTCTCGCTTCTTTTTCCGTCAGATCTGCCACTTGTATACCGTCTAGATCGATCGAACCACTCATTATCTGACCAGGAGGCTGAACTTGATTCAACAGAGAGAATGCAAGGGTACTTTTTCCGCACCCTGATTCTCCCGCGATACCTATCGATTCGCCTCTATGGAGTTTAAAAGACGCGTCATCTAACGCCATCACTTCGCCGTCAGTGGTAAGATAATGAGTACACAATTCGTCGACTTCCAAGACCATCTTGCTATCCATCATATCACCTCTGTTTCATCTTAGGATTGATAACTCGTTCTATCGCCATACCAGTAGATATGAATCCGAAGCCCACCAATATCATGCCTAGACCAGGGAACAGGATCCAGAACCAAGAGTCGGTTGGGTTCATCACCGCGCCGCTAGATCTAGCGTCGTTCAAGATGGTTCCCCATGTTACGATGTTTGGATCACCGAGACCTAGTATGTGTAGACCAGCTTCGGCCATTATCACGATCGGTACCAGTAACGCAGCCTGAGCGATAGAGTAAGGAAGTATCTGTGGTATCATGTGTTTAGCGATTATCCTGGCAGATCCAGAACCCAGTGATTCAGCGGCCTCTATATATGTATCCTTTGCTACCTGTAATCCTCTAGAACGTATGACCTTAGCGGCACCTCGCCACATCAATAAAGCGTAGATCAGCACGAATACGTTGATACTCCGGTTCCAAAAACGGAGCACGATGATAAGTATCGGTAGCGTAGGGATACCCATCAATATCTCGTTGAGTCTCTGCATGAATTCGTCGACCCAGCCACCATAATATGCGCTGGTCATGCCAAAGCTGGTGGAGAAGAATATAGTCGTCAACGCGACGATACCTCCCGCGTAAAGACCGTATCTAGCGCCCCATATCCATCCCTGGAATATATCACGTCGGGATGAATCGGTACCGAATATCCCAAAAACGGCGCCGGAAAAGGTGACGTCGGCATCCTCTATCTCGACGTTTATGCCGTCAACACTTATACGCAGTTCGTATTCACCTTTAAGCGGTTCGGGGTCATGAAGCCAATTTTCGTTCTGTTCTCCGAATATGACCTCTACGGGATGCACGTTCTGCACACGTGGAAATTCTCTAACCTCGGTATTTCTCCTTAACCACACCCTAGCTTGATCATAAATCTCTTCTCTTATGCTACCTCTTCTTACGACTGTGATGGTCTCTCTGAAATCATCTATACGATCTCCTCTGTCAAGGTCTTCTATCCTTAAAACTACCCCATCTGGGCGTTCGATCTCTATGTATCTGTGACGGTATCGGTCAGCGTTACCGCTGAATTTCATGTATATCTCACGAGGTACCCTGTCGGCCTGCATGTCATAGGTGAAGCTGATAGTGTTACGATGGATCATACCGGCGGGAGCTACTCTTACTTCCCTGATTGATTCACCATCCTTACGCAGTATGACCAACTGTTCTTCCGGTAAGTCGTTTTCGATACTCGCTCTGATCGAAACAACATCTCCTACCGTGACTTCGTCGGGTGCAGAAAAACGGTCCACCCAAATATCCTGCTGTAGTAAACCAAAATCGCTAGTACTCTCGCTTTCTAGGGTTTCATCTTGTTGAGTTGAAATAGAAGAAACTGCGTCTTCTTCTTCATCGTCGTCTTCTTCTACCAATGTTATAGATCTTCTACGAGGGCCTAGGATGAAATAGTAAGTACCTTCTTGAGGGAACTCGTGAGTGTAACTTATGGATTCTCGTTCCCCTGCTTCCAAGGTCCAATCTTCAGTTGTAATTATCATCCCTTCGTCATCTTCTATCCTCATGCGGATGGTCCTCGATTCGTTCACCACGTTTATTATCTCGGCTTCCATAGTGGCGGTGCGTGTCGCGGTCTCTTCCAAAGTGAAATCTTCAACATCTACGTCTCCCCCTACTCCAACTTTTATTTCTTGGACCTGAGTTCCGAGGATAACTGTATAGATACCATCCAACTCAAAGTTGTGATAGGCCTCTACACTTTCCGTCTCGCCAGGCTCTATCGTCCACTCGTAATCCGTAGGTTGACCGGGTATCTCGAGTTCGATGGTCCTATTCTCATCGACTTCTCCGTCGTGCTCGATCTCGGCGGTGATCACCACTTCTACAGGAGCGAACTCAAAGTCTTCTCCCTCTGCAGGGCGTACAGTTAAATTACTAACGATCAGGTTCTCTACACCGGGCCGTTCCTCTACCACCACTGTATGGTTATACAATACTTCGTCCCCGTGCATTATCTCTAAAGTACTGTTTCCCACCTCATTGAACGGCACTTCTGTCCTAAATGAAGTTGAACCTGTAGCCCGATATAACGATTGGCTCTCCTTTTCGCCGTCCCAATCGACGACCGTGTGTCTAGAGTAGTCGTCACGGGTTATCCAATCGACCCATACAGGAGGCGAGCTACGTGGATTGGCCTGCCATCTATCAGCAGCTGGGCTCCATTCATCTGCTACACCTGGAGCCACAAATGGGGCTAAAAGCCCCATCACTACCATGAACCCTATCAAGCCCACGCCTATCAGGCCTATCTTGTGCTGTTTGAACTCTCCAAGAACTTCCTTCACATCCGCTTTAATATCTTCCCAGCGAACCATTTTATACACCTTTAATTTTTACTCCTTTTTATCTTCAACCAGTTTTCGTTTGAGCTCCTACCTCGACCCGTGGATCCAAGAACCCATAGATCAGGTCAGCTATATAGTAACCAAATATGTACAAGAAAGCCGTTATGAAGGATATACCCAAAATAACGGGTACGTCAGTGTAAACAAATATGGCCAATCTCAACAGGTAACCCATCCCGGGCCATGCGAACACGATCTCTGAGATCATAGCTCCTCCTACGGACATAAGAAGAGACATTATCGCTGAAGTTACTACAGGTGGAGCTGCAGTCTTGAGCGTGTGGCCATAGATGACCTTCCTCTCGGGCACGCCTTTAGCTCTAGCCGCCATGATATAATCATCCTGCAGAATACCCGTGACGATGTTCCTCGTGACCCAAGCCCTGCCTCCGAACAAAACGAAAACTATAGTTATCAATGGGAGTGCCATCTTTACGAGTAGTTCCTGCAAAAATCCAAGATAACCGAGATTTTCGACCCTCGGGAAAGACGGGTCCGGTCTCGGGAACCATCCGAATTCATATACGAATACGAGGATCGCCAGCATACCTACCCACCACATAGGCATAGAAGATGCTGTCATACCGAAGAGTGAAAGGAACTTATCGAGTTTTGATCCGGCTTTCTGTGCCGCCTTCAAACCTACGGCTATACCTAGAGCGGTGTAGATCACTGCTGCCGTGGTGAAAAGTAATATGGTGTTGGGTAAATATTCCATTATTATCGAGGTAACATCACTAGATCCGTCTGCCGCTGTCATCTGTTGGGCTCTTCCAAAATCAAATCTTAAAACATCGTAGGCAGAGTAGAAGATCCTCTGACTTCTAGGAAGGTGTAAGTTATATCTTTCTCTCAACTGTTGGGTCCTGTTTTCTCTGTATGATCGTACTTCGTCAGGACTTCCCTCGAACTCCTGTAGTTCCCCACGGACCTGTTGTTGAACCATCACTTCTAATTCTCGCTCAGCCATGGTGCTGAATGATGCGGATAAGATAAAAACGACTATCACTAGAACCAGTACCATGTTAAATGTCCTTAGAGCGAAATACTTCCAAGATGCAGGCATATTATCATTTTACTCATTACTTTAAAGACGGATATAAAGTTTTTGATAGACTCATAACTCATCAGACATGAAAACCAAATCATCAAAAACGAGTATCGAGTTGTTTAAAAATAATAAAGATAAAGAAAGGGGTTTTGGGTTTTTGTTGTTAGATCGCACTCTTACTGTTTTTTCTTGTAGTAGATAGCTACTGCAACGACTGCAGCGAGTATCAACAGTGCCAATGTGAATCCGGGTACATCTTCTTCTTCTTCGAAGACCGCTGTTATCGTCTTGTCCTCGTCCATTGTTATGGTGATCTCTTCTTCTTCACTCTCGTAGTCTCCTGTCCACTCGACGAATTCCCAATCCTCGTCAGGCTCTGCGGTCAAGGTCACTTCCGTGCCCTCTTCGTATTCGTCCTGATCAGGATCGATCTCGACTGTTCCTTCTCCGTCGATGTTTACGGTCAACGTGTACATCTCCACTTCTTCTTCGAAGTGCGCTGTTATCTCCTTATCGCTGTCCATTGTTATGGTGATCTCTTCTTCTTCCTCTTCACCTTCAGGTACGTCTCCAGTCCATTCGACGAACACGTAACCTTCGTCCGGTATAGCCTCTACGTCCACTTCTTCTCCTTCAGGATATGTGTATGTGTCTGGTTCAGGATCCGTCGTTCCGCCTTCTTCAGCGTTGATCACGAGTTCGAATTGATCGAGCACCATAACGGTATCGGACATGATAGTCCTGCCATCTTCGTCGCGTACTTCTACCTCGATCTCTCCTGCTACGTCAAATGTGTAATCGTAGTCGAAAGTGACTTCTCCTTCTTCAGTGATCTCTTCCACGTGGACCTCTTCTCCCGCCACATATAGATGTGCGGTGGTCTCTTCGACATGACTCTCGACCGTTGCGGTTATCGTTTCGGTATCTCCGACCATCACTTCTTCTGGCACGATCAGTTCAACTGGTGTGATGATTACCTCTTCTACGACCTCGACAGGGCTCTCAAGATGCCCGAACGAGACCGTGTAGCTTCCAACGTCTTCGAAGGTGTATTCGACCGTCTCAAAGATAGCTGCGCCAGCACCTACTTCGAACGTTTCGACGTGGTCGCCGTCTACCTCGAGGTCGATCTCTCCAGCTGCCGTACCGTAATTTTCAGCAGACATCGAGATGACAGTTTCTAAAGGAACTTCTCCGAACATCGGATCGACGTCCAAGCTCAAGGCTTCTACGTCTGCACCGAGTACGATTATATCACCGAACTCTTCTACATAACGGTCTTCGTCGTCTCTCAGTTCAACGGTGAAGGTTCCGTACTCATCGAAGGTGTGGTCGTAATCGATGGTGATAGTGTCTTCAGCTGGTACTTCTTCGTCGTATACCATCTCTTCTGCGCCGGTTTCCTGGTTTATGAGGTAAATCCGTGCGGTATCGTCTTCTTCGCCCGTGTTCTCTACCTCGGCCCAGATGTTGCCTTCTTCACCAACATCTACTTCTTCTGGTATCGACCAATCAAGTGCGGTCAAGCCAACATC
>PWHU01000164.1 GCA_003555395.1 Thermoplasmata archaeon | reverse complement strand
TTACGCTCGATGCCCGAGAAGATACTATGGTAAGAAGATTGAAAAGGGAAGACGAGAAAGGAGCTTTGGAAGGACTACCCCTCTACCTGATCATACTGGTGGTCATAGCCGGTGTTGGAACCGCTATAATAGCGGGCTGGATGATGAGCGCGCAGAGTACGGAGCTGGGGAGTATTGAATATGATTTGGGAACAAATATCGAAGAAGATCAACTTGATTTGCGATATCCTCCGGCTGAAGGAGGTTGGGATGAGACAACTATGACGGTTACAGCCTACGATGATAACGGCGATACTTTAGAGGGAGTCACTGTTTCATTAGATGGATGCGGAGCTGGAGATATTGATCAACCAGTAGGTCAAACTGACGGAGATGGAGAAGTGGATTTTAGTCTTGAAAGAGATGATTTACGCGTCCCCGACGGTGAGAGCCATGGGCATATTACGATCACTGCAGAGTACACAGGAGATACAGCAAGAACTGAAACTGAGACGATCCTTGTAATAGGATAGTTAAAACAGATTTGAAGTGATACACTGCTAGAAACCCACGAGATCATCGGCCGTTCGAAGTCCAAAGCGGAAAAGCTCGGCACCAAGGGAACCTGTTACCTCGGCAGGAACGTCTCTTATCCCGGCGGCGAGTACGAAGAGATGGGTAAAACGCACCTGGATATAGTCTCTCCTCACTGCATGCTGGTGGTGGGAAAAAGAGGTACTGGCAAGTCTTACACCCTTGGAGTCATAGCGGAGGGATTCGCCAAGCTGAAAGAAGAGTATTCGAATAGAGTCTCGTTGATACTTGTGGACACCATGAGCGTTTTCCACAGCCTGAAAAAAAGGAACACCAATCAGAGGGAGATACAGGCCATGCGGAGATTCGGTATCGAACCGAAAAGCTGGGAAGACGTGGTGAGGATATTGGTACCTCAAGTTGCCATCGACGAGGCCGAAAAAGACGGTAAAGATATACATCGTGACGAGGTGTTGAAACTACCTCTCTGCAAGGTCGAGATCCACGAGTGGCTGGACCTCTTCGATCTCGAGATCACCGAGCCGGTAGGTACGTTATTGAGCCAGGTCATAGCGGACTTGAAAGAAGACGCTAACTTTTCTTTCCAAGACGTTTATCGTAAGGTGGACGAGACCGATGTAGAAAAAGACAGGAAGGAGACTCTGAAAAACCTGTTCAGCATGATCGAAGATCTGAAACTTTTCTCCAAAGACGGCATGGACGTAAAGATGGCCGAAGGCGGCAGGATAACCGTTCTCGATATATCCTATCTGGGCAGACTCGGAAAGTACGAATTGAGGAACCTTATCGTATCTATATTTGCAAGAGAGCAGATGGCTAAACGTACCTTGTACACCACCATCGAGATGCAGTCACAGGCGGACCTTGTCGACTCTAAGACCGCTAAAAACATCACGGAAGAGTACCCGATAATCTACATGCTGATAGACGAGGCACATCTGTTCCTGCCTTCAGAGGGAGAAACTATCTCTTCTAAAGCGTTGATAGACTGGATAAAATTGGGTCGTCATCCGGGCCTTTCTTTGATCCTCGCAACCCAGGAACCTTCCGCTCTACATACCAGTGCCATAAGACAGTCAGACCTGATAATAGCTCACAACTTGACAGCTAAAGACGACTTGGACGCTTTAAAAGTTGCTAAACAATCCTACATGAAAAAGGGTTTGGACGAGATGGTCGGCAAGATGCAGTTCAAAAGAGGATTAGCCATGATACTCGACGATAAAACGAGGAAGCTGAAGATGAGTCGTGTGAGACCTAGGCATACGCTGCATACCGGTGTAGATGCATCGGCGCTTCCGGACGAAGAGAGGTATTGAAGGTTTAAATGAAGTAACCCAAATCACCTAAATGCAAAGAAAACACATTAGATATGAGTTCCGACGGATCGGCTCACTGTGAGAACTGTGGACATGCCGAGATGAACTACACTAAGAGTGACTGACGTCCGAGCAGCATACTCAATCAAAGAAAACTTCCCAGTATACTGTAGAGGCTAAAAGATTTTCTTTTTCGACCAAGCGCTGGTCGATCTTCATGACTTCCTCCGCGAGATCTAAAGGCATGGACTGGTAGATGCCATAAGGTACGATAAATTTTTCTTCACATCTTACTCCCTTGACCGTTTTCACCTGGTTAAATTTTTTTCTCAGAAAAGAATTCGAGTAGAGCCTGCTTCCCTGGGGCAACGCCCACTGATACAGCATCCTCAAGCTCAGAGGATGAAGACTCTCGAAGACGAATTTTTCCTTCGTGACCCTTCCGACTTCCGAGATGAAATCGGTGATCTGAGGATGGTCTAAAAGATGCAGAAAACGCATGCTCACGGCCGCGTCGAAAGAATCGTCCTTGAACGGAAGTTTTAAAGCGTCTCCCTGAATGCATTCTACACTGCTCTGCTTAAGCATCTCTCTGCTCGCATCTAAACCGACGACATCGGCTCCGTTCTTTGAGAGCAGTTCTGCGAACCGTCCGGTACCGGTGGCGATATCCAGTATATACTTTCCTTCAGGATCCACTAGGGAGAGAAGGGTCTCCTGTTCTTTCCTATTCAGTATTCTTCCACCCTCGCTGAATCTGCTGTCATCGTACCTTTCAGCGATATCCTCTATCTTGTACCATCTTTGTCCTTTTTTAAACATGACTGACGCACCAACCGGTCGAGTTACGGGCCCTAGTGTTTATAACCTTTATCTTGTAGATCTTTTGAACCATCTTTGTATTTAGGAAGCCTTAAATAGTGAATATGCGTTATAGTATATCATGATAGGGGTGGAGGAGTTAGTGCAAACTATACAGTCGTTGGGATCTTCTACTTATATAGGTATCATCCTGTTGATAATATTTATAATACTTCTAGCATACGTATTGAAACTCCTGCTGGAGTTCCTACCCGCGACATTGTTGGCGATACTGGTCTACATATTCACAGCCGATCTGTTATGGACCTTTGGGGCATTTTTGATGATCTCTTTTCTTATGACACTGAGTAATTTGCGGAAAGGAGCGAGAGCTAGAAGATCGAATGGAAGATACTATCGATGATCGTAGGTCGTTTTGACCCCATAAAAGTAGGACTAAAAGAGATGATTGATATGGAGATACTCGAGATAAGGGCCCTCAGAGGCCCGAATTACTTCAGTCGTTATCAAGTCATCTATATGCTGCTCGATATAGGTGAATTTGAAGATAGGCCGTCTAACGAGATACCGGGTTTTGTGGACCGTCTCGAATCGCTGATACCCTCTTTGGAGAAACACAGATGCAGTAGAGGATATGAGGGTGGATTCTTGGAACGGCTGGAGAAAGGCACTTGGATAGGCCACGTAGTCGAACACGTGGCTATAGAGCTTCAGTGTCTTGCGAACATGGAAGTGGGATACGGAAAGGCTATTGATACCGATGAGGAAGGAGTGTATAAGATAGCCTTCCGTTATAGAGACGAAGATACGGGACTCGAGGCGGGCAGAGAAGCTGTCAGGATAGTTGAAGAACTGGCAAAAGGCGAGACACCCGAGATCGAAGAGACCATCAAAAGACTGAAAGAGATCAGAGACAGCAATATGCTCGGCCCCACCACCGACTCCGTCGTGACCGAAGCTTTTAACAGAGGAATACCTTACATAAGATTAAACGAACACAGCTATATACAGCTAGGTCACGGAACGAATCAGAGAAGGATACAGGCGAGCATGACCGATAATACATCCGCAATAGCCATGGAGATCGCCGACGAGAAAGAGCGCACCAAGAGGATATTGGACGAAGCCGGCATACCGGTGCCCCGTGGCGAGACGGTGAGGACCCAAGAAGAGGCTTTAGACCTTGCAAAAAGTCTAGGTTATCCCGTAGCCGTAAAGCCTAACATAGGAAATCACGGACGGGGGATATCTTCAAGGGTGGAAGACAGCGAAGAGTTGAAACGAGCCTTCAAAGAGGCGAAAAGGAAACATCCGCTCGTGATGATCGAAAAATACCTGGTAGGTGCCGATCATAGATTACTGGTCATCGACGGAAAACTCGTAGCCGCGGCTAGAAGAGATCCGCCTTCTGTCACGGGTGATGGACGATCTACCATCCAAGAACTTATCGATGAAGTGAACAGTGATCCCAAGAGAGGCATAGGTCACGAGAAGACGCTGACCAGGATAGAAGTAGATCACATGACCAAGCGCATTTTGAAATATAATGACTATTCTTTGGACACCATCTTACCAAAGGGAGAAAAACTCGATCTTAAATCCACCGCTAACCTTAGTGCCGGAGGAACGGCAACCGACGTGACCGAATCCGTTCATCCAAAAAACAAGAGGATGGCTGAAAGGATCGCAGATATCATCGGCTTAGATGTGATCGGCATAGACCTGATAATCTCTAACTTGAAAGAACCGCTGTATCAAAGTGACGGCGGCATAATCGAAGTCAACGCGGCCCCGGGATTCCGTATGCACCTCGATCCTTACCAGGGTGAAAAAAGGAACGTGGCTAAACCAGTCATAGATATGCTGTTTCCTCCCGGTTCCGAAAGCACGGTGCCCATAGTCGCGGTGACAGGAACAAACGGTAAAACCACTACCGTCAGGTTGATATCGCACATATTGAAGCTGAACGGTAAAGGTGTGGGTGTAGCTTGTACGGACGGCTTATTCCGCGGTAACGATCTTTTGAAAGAAGGTGATTTCAGCGGTCCCCAAGGTGCGAAGTTCATCCTCAAAGAGAAGAACATAGATCACGCCGTTCTAGAAGTAGCTAGAGGAGGTATACTGCGGAGAGGTCTAGGATATTTTGAAAGCGACGTCGGTGTTTTTTTGAACGTGACGCGTGACCATCTAGGTGAAGAGAGGATAAACACCATAGAAGATATGTCACGTGTGAAGGGCATAGTGGTGGAGACCGTGAAGGCAACAGGCAAAGCTGTTCTGAATGCCGAAGATCCCAACGTCTTGAAGTTCAAAGATGTCGTATCATCGGACGTGATACTCTTTTCAGGAGATCCCGGACTGGAACCCATGAAAGAACATCTCTCCGAGGGAGGAACTTTAGTAACGGTAGAGGAAGACCATATAGTCATAAAGAAGGGGGACAACGTTTGGAAAGTGGCCGAGGTGACTGAGATACCTATAACCTTCGAAGGTAAAGCCATCTTCAACGTGATGAATTCTCTGGCAGCTGTAGCCTCCTGTTTCGCCTTGGATATAGACTTAGAGTCCATAAAGAACGGCCTGATGACCTTCCAGTCGTCGATAACCCAGAACCCGGGCAGGATGAACATAATGGAAGTGGGAAAGATCAAGCTTATGATAGACTATGGGCATAATAGGCCCGCGGTGGATGCATTATCTCAGATACTAGATGATCTGACAGAGGGTGAAAAGATAGCAGTATGTCAAGGAACGGGGAACAGACCAGTTGAAGATATAATAGATTTTGGAAAGGGTATAGGCAGTATATACGATAAAGTGATAATCAACGATGCCGATCCAAGATATAGAAAGGAGGGCGAGACTGCCGAATTGGTAAAACAGGGAGTTCTAGAAGCGGGTCTGCCTGAAGATCAAGTTACGGTGATCATCGACGAATTCGAATCGATCGACGCCGGCTTTGAGATGGCAGAAGAGGGCGATCTGCTGGTGATTCAACCATGCGAGATATTGAAGGTCATAGATCATATACAATCGAAAAAAGAGAGATTGAATTCTTTGTAGGTGAGTCTAAGGCATTTTGACTTCGTAATTTATATATTCAAAGAGTTTTTCTCGTAACCGCTGGTGTATATCACATGAAGTGGGACCTAAAGCAAAAATTAGAAGATAAAGAAGCCGTGGTTTGTATCGTTGGGTTGGGTTATGTGGGATTGCCCCTGGCCCGACACTTTTCTAAACATCTAAAGACCATAGGGTTTGACATCGACGAGTCTAAAATCAAAGAGTTGGATAGTGACGATGATCATCCTGATCTCGTACTCACTTCGGACGAATCTAAGATAACTGAATCCGATTTTGTCATAATCTGCGTGCCCACGCCTGTAAAAGAGAATAAAGAACCGGACCTCAGTTTTGTAAAATCCGCTTCAAAAACCGTCGGCGAGAATTTAAAGAAAGGTTCCATAGTGGTCTATGAAAGTACCGTTTATCCCGGGGCTACTGAAGAAGAATGTATACCCATCTTGGAAGAAAAGTCTAGAATGAGATGCGGGCAAGATTTTTTTGTAGGATATTCGCCTGAAAGGGTCAACCCTGGTGATGAAGCCCACGATATAGATAAGATAACTAAGATCGTAGCCGGTATGGATATAGAGACGGGCGAGATACTACAGGAATTATATGGTTATATTACTGACGTTTACTTAGCTCCCGATATCAAGACCGCGGAAGCGGCAAAGGTCATAGAAAATATTCAGCGCGATTTAAACATAGCGCTGATGAACGAGCTTTCGATTATATTCAACAAGATGGAACTCGATACCGATGAAGTGTTGGATGCCGCCGCGACAAAATGGAATTTTATAAGGTATTATCCCGGTCTGGTAGGAGGACACTGTATACCTGTAGATCCCTATTATCTGGTGAAGAAGGCTAAAGAATTGGATTATCATCCTCAAGTTATACTGGCCGGTCGTTCTATAAACGATAATATGCCAAAACACGTGGCAGAGATCACGATAAAGGGACTGAACGAGGCGGGAAAAGTGATAAAGGATTCTAAAGTGATCGTCATGGGCTTGACCTATAAAGAGAACGTAGAAGATACCAGGAAGTCGCCGTCTAGGGACCTGGTCAAGGAGTTGAAAGAGTTTGGGATCGACGTATATGGATACGATCCTTTATTGAGCGATGAACAGATAAGGGGTTTCGACGTTAAACCTCTCACGGATATACAATCGATAGATTTTGAAGTAGATGGATTTATTTTCACCGTTGCTCATCATGAGTTCAATGAGATCCACTCAGCTGATCTGAAAAAGTTAGCTGATGAGAAGCCTTTACTCGTGGATGTAAGAGGTATGTTTTCTAAAGAAGCGACTGTGAAAGATGGATTCATCTATAAAAAATTATGATTTTTGTGCATGTAAGTTACTGTTGATCCATGGATGTATATCTCAGTGCATATCGGATAGGAACAGAGACCAGTTGTTTGGTTCTCGGATGTCTTTACCGTTCAAGAAGAAATCCTCTTCCGTTATGTTTTCGCAAAGGGGTTTTACCAACGCTCCAGGCTGTTTCGATTCACTCATCACGTTCATCTTTTTGAGCAGCTTTATCAACCAATCGTTCCTGTCTCTAAAACCGATCCTCGAGAGCATCTCTTTCTCTTTGTCGCTCCTTGTAAAGATGTAGGCGGATAAGCATGATATCGATAGATTCTTAAATATTTCTTCTATCAGATCTTCAAGATAGGACGGTTCAAGATAACCGTATTCCATCATCGGAACGATCTTTTCATCGTTATTCGCTAGAGCAACGTATCCAACCAATTCCCCTTCTTTTGTACAGTATACAAATATGTAGTCTTCAAGAGGATTAGAAAATCTCCATTCGTAAAATTTTTCATCTCTCACATTGGCGATCTTGTCTTTTTCTCTGCAGTCGTCCATAAGACGACATATCTCCTCCGCTCTCAATTCTTTGGTGATCTCGATCTTTAAGCCGTTTTTATCCATGGAAATCGGTGTTTGAAAGTTTTTCGATCTTAAGATATTGAAAAAAGAAAAAGCGTAATAGTATTCCCTCTTGCTGACGGGCACATCATCATATATCAATGATACGGCAGTAGAAGCTTCAGTTGCAGAAAGGATGAGGATCAAGCTCATATCGGAGTTCAAAGCTAGATGATCTCTAGAGAACTCCAGTACACTAGAAAATACACCTTTCCGTCGATAGTCAGGATGGACTACGGCATCCGCCGGCGTACAAAAATAGTATTCTTCTTCGTCCGATCGAAATTTTTGAACTACGGAACCACAGTGCCCTACGACCTTTTCACCGTCTAGAGCGAGATAACAATATGGGGATTTCGTATAAGGGTTATCTTCATATCTCCATTTGAATCTTTCTCTCATCTCTTCAGGGGTCAGGTCGGTCCAATGGTAAGATAAGAGACTCAATAGGCTATCTTTGTATTCTGGGGAGTATGTTTTAACCGATATATCTTCCATGTGTTTTCACGCCCCCCTTTCGACGATCTCTTTTCTAACATCTTTCATGGTTTTGATCTCTAAAGGATCTTTCTCTTTGACATACTTCAAAATGTTTTTTAATCGCCCAAAATCTCGCTCGCGAGTCAGATCATTCGGATGAAACCAAAGATGCAAAACACCGTTATTTTCACTCAAAAAATCGATCTCTTTCTTCACTTTTAACAACACCGGGTCGTAAACAAAATTTTCTAAATTCGATCTTGAGTCACCCCGAAAGCCGTAGATGATGAAAGAAGACGGTATATTGACTAGACCAAATTCATCGACGCTCGGACTCACGATGGAATGGTCGATACTCAGAGGGGTGAAATAATCTAAAAAAATACCACCCTTTCTCATGGTGTTTTTGATCATACCACCATCTTTTGAAACTGGTTTCGTCCCCCTATAAGATGTAAAACCATATTCTTTGAGAAGATCTAGATGACCCACGTTATTCCTCGGAAAAACGAAAGATTCTAAGCTTATGTCCATCTTCTCAGCCGCCTCTATACTAAGTTGTAATTCCGATTCTGCGACTTCTCTTTTAGCAGAACCGAATTCAACGTGTGAAAATGAATGACAACCGATCTCATGGTTCACTTTAGAATCTAAAATATGGTTTATCAAGTCTTTTCCGAACCAACTTGGATTCTCATCTATAGTTCCTCCTGGATCCCTTTTGAACCAATCTTTACCCAGAGGATGCTCCCGGTGTATCCCGTCGCATCTATCCAAAAATAGATGACCTACGACGGCCCAGGTCGCGGGTATCTCGTACTCTTCAAACAAATCAAGTATCCTGATCCAAGAATTCCGAGCGCATTTTATCTTATCCTCAGGCAGATCTTTCTCATCACGAAAACCCCATGCAAGTTCAGAATCCAAACTGATGATCAAATTTGGTCGGTCTAAGGTAAATCGATCTGACATGCTTTCAACCCCTTTCCGTATATGTATCTCATGATTTTTAAATATTTCTAGGAAAATCGAGTTCTGCGCACATCCGGTATGGATCTTTTCTTTTGGTATCGATGTTCGGTGTCGGACCGCTTTCCTTCGAATCACGAGACATATTTGTTGGGTGAGAAAAGTAAGCTTCGATTTCTCTATAAGTGTATATATGGAAGAATTGATTGGAGGGATAAAAGAGTATTTGCTATATTGGGGTAAGATAATAAATGACGTATTTCGTCACAATCCAAGACTTATCTTTATCGCTCTATCGATCTCCTTCATCTTGTCTTCACTGACCGTACCGAGCTTTTTGACCAACCTTGCCTCTATATCGACCGTGACTATCTGGTTCAATAGTACTATGGAATCTTTGTCCAGACACTCATCTTTTTGCTTGAGTTCCACATTTACGGGATATACTTCGTCATAACTGCTTGTCAGAGGAGCGATGATAGTAGTGGGAGAATATTTGTTTCCTATGTCATTTTGGATGACAACCG
>PWHU01000025.1 GCA_003555395.1 Thermoplasmata archaeon | reverse complement strand
CCTTTCATAACAGGAGGTGGGGGCGCAGCTGTTGCGACAGCGCTGATAAAGCTGGCCTCGGAATTATTGAATGTTATTGGATGAGAGATGATATCATGAAGATCTGGAAAAGAACGAAATTGTGGCTGACTTTCAAGCTTCTGAACATCGTGAGAGAAAGGATGGAGGAAGTGATAGGAGAATATACTGATGAAGAGATGGAACGAGCTTTAAGAGAGACGTTGGAAGAATTCTATGAAAAAAGAGATCTTAGTGATTCAGAGATACACACTATAAACGAGTTCATTGATTTCTCAAAAGAGGCACTCGTTCCTATCTTGCTGGAAAGATTAGAAGCCTATCTGAGTAAGAAAAGATGAAGGTGTAGGTGAAAAAGATGTCAGAATTGAAATTTGAAGTCAAGAAACGAACAACGTATGTAAGCGAGACATGGGAACCCGGCGATGTGTTGGAGTCGAGTGTCGATGAAACGGAGGAATATCCTCTCAAAGGTATGCTAAAGACCGGTATCGTAGAGAGAATAGAAGAGGAGAATGAAGAAGACGCCTCCCCCGACGCTGACAACGTCACCGCCGACCTCGGCGTCGAAAAATTGACGAAGGCGGAACTCACACAGATCGACGGCATAGGTCCGAGCTATGCGGAAAGCTTGATCGAAGAGTACGAGACGGAGGAAAGTCTTTTGGAAGCCCCCGACGAGGAGATAGCCGAGATACATGGTATCACCCCAGAACTGGCTTCGAAGGTAAAAGATGAATTGAGGTAAGTTAGACTATGACAGAAGAAGAAACTGAAGAAGAGAAAAAGGAAGTGATCGAAGGCGCAGAAGAGATACTCGATCAGGAAGCTACTACCGATCAGAAACATGATGAGTTCGCGAGAGACGTCGAGCGGCTGCGTCAGATGAAGCAGCAGCAGATGAAGAAACTGCAGGAAGCGAAAAGGATGGTCGAGAAGCTTGAAAGATCTTTAACCAAGATAAACGGCCAGCTGGAGTTCATTCAGTACAGGAGGAACAAGGCCGAGAAAGAAGGAGATGAGGTTGAATAATATGGATTTAGAAGAGATGCAGAAAAGAATGGCGAACGAAAGCGATGCGAGTCTTGAGATGAAAGGTAGATGGACAGCGGTAGAGAAAGATCCGGAGACGGGTGAAGTCCTGAGCAAGGAAGTGTCGGAGAACGTGATCACGGAAGACGGAGCTATGGCGATAGCGGATATCCTTGCAGGAGAAACGGTAACGGACTTCGCTTACATAGCTATAGGCGATGGCCCTAACGAAGGCGACGCCGAAGATGTTACTCAATCGGCGTTAGTGAACGAAGTGACGAGGAACCAGGATTCCGATCCTACAACCGCGGACGACGCAAGTGGCCACAAGGTGACGTGGACGGCAACCTTCGGACCTGGAGACTGTGTAGCTACTGAGTTCGGTCTATTGAACTCGGATACAGGAGGAACGCTGCTGAGCTACAATATCCCGGAGATCGCAAAGGATGCGGAGAACGCCGAGCTGACGCTCAATTACGAGCTGATAGTGAACGAAGGTTAAGGATCCTAAACCATGGCTGAAGTTCCCTGGGATGAAGACGTCACGGAGGAAGACGTGACACCCATTGATGAGTGGAACGCCTTCAAGGACAGGATCATCTCTATCGCAGGCGACAAGTCGATAGGCGATGGTTTTGTCCGTTTGATGGCCGATACTCTATCGAATAGACCTGATGCCGGATTCGAAGGAAGGCTGTTCTATGCGACCGATGAGGAGATCTGGTACAGGGACAACGGTGAAGCCTGGGAAGAACTGGTGAGAGCCGAAGAAGAGATCAGGTTGAATTCTCTAGGAGAGAAGGACTACGAGTCCCTCGACAACATCCCCGATTCTTTTACTCCGGAGAGCCACGATCACACTTACCATACGGACATAGATCAGGAGCTGACAAAAAACAGCGACGTCGAGTTCAACACCCTGACTTCAGACGTGACCACAATTGAAAACTTGGTGATACCGGTCTATTCGAGCAAGAGAGACATAGGGGACGTAGTAAAGGGCTTCATAGGATTCGTCGAAGACGAAGGAAGGATAGTATTTGAGGATGGATCATAATGGTTTTGAAAGAATTACCGAACAAAGAAGACGTTGTCGACTACGGAATAGATGAAACGGTTTACGTGAGCCAAAGCAGCGAATACAGTGGGGCTGAGAAACCGATAGGTCAGCCTTCGCACCCTGTCAACAACATAGACGATGCCATCCAGATAGCGAACGAAAGGAATCTGCCAAAGATATTTATCAAAGACGGCGAGTTTTCAAGAGATGACGCTCCTACGAAGGGCTTTACAGATCTGCACGTGACAGGACATAACGTTGATTCGCACAAGCTGGATTTGAACGGAGTGGATGTGACCGGTGCCTTTTTTGAACACGTGAATCTGTATGGTGAGTGCGTCGGATCATTTTTGGAAGGAAGAAATTGCGTTCTTGGTTTTGAAGGTGATCTAATAAACACGGATTCTTATGGTGTAATAGCGATGGTCGATTCCCTGGTGCATAGCGAGGGAAACCATGAAGCAGTGATAGTCGAGTATTGGAGATGTTATTCTGACAACGCCATGACCGAAGATAATTTTCCGTATATCAAGGCGCAGGCCGTGCAGTTGATAGGATGCCACGGCCAATTCGAGATCGAATGCACCGGCAGCACATTTGACTTATACTACAAATCGTTCATCTCTCTGGTCGACGGCGTGCTCAAGATCAACAGTGAAAGTACCAACAGCCACTACTTCAATATCTATGGAAACACGGAGGTCATCAACCAATCCTTGAGTAACATGAACTATTGGAACCTGCAGAACAGGGAGAAAGGCCTCGACAACATCCACGATAATATCGTGATGGACGAGGAAACAGGAACCGCGACCTACGGTGATGCTGGTGGTGAGCAGGATATATTCAACATCGACTTTACGGTCCTCTCAGACGTCAGCAATTTCAAGTTGGATCTCTCGAACCTGACACAGAGCGGTACCTGGAGACTGTACGTCGATGGCGTGAAAGTCAGAGAAGAAAGCTGGAACGCTGATGAGGACAGCGACACGGTGTTGATCAAGTTCGATATGATCACGTCGGAAGAACTGAATCTCACTTGGGAAGAAGATGCGGACGAAGGTGCTGACAGAGGTATACCCTACGCCGTAAGATGGAGAGGTGAGTAACGATGACGGTCCAAGACGTTGTTGACCTTTTGAAGACGGTGAAGGACAAGATAATCGAGCCGAGAGAAGTCGGCAGTAAAGATAGACAGGTAGAAAGGATCAGATCTGCATCGATAGAAGGGGACGCAGTTCAAGACCCTGAAGACACGGTGATCGTCTTTGAAAAGGCCTACACGAATACGGATTTTGAAAGTAATGAAGATGGCGGAGGACTGATCCTCACAAGTCCGGATGGCAGGGAGAAGAAGAGGATATACGTCGGCAACGACGGAAACGTAGCGACGGAGGATGTGTAGTATGGCAGTGATCAAGAAACCAAACTACATTTTGGATTTTTCGAGTGAAAGTGAAGTGGTAGTTCCGGATGATAGCGCATTGGATGTGAGTTATTTTACGATCACAGCGCATATCAACTGGCAAGCGACTGTAGACGATATTCACTCTGAAAATTCTTCTTTTTTCGGAAAGATGTACAACTACTTATTCGGTGTTACCGACGATGGAGGAGATATGAAATTAGAATGTGGCTACATGGATGAGTTTAATGAACAAGTGGGGAACGTTAGTAACACGATTTTGACCCCAGGAGAAAGCTACTATGTAGCCATGATCAACGGTGAAGATGAGCTCAAATTCAACATAAACGGCAAGACAGACGAGAACACAGTGAGTTCAAAAGCGGCTAAAAGCGATAGCTATGATCTTTCGATTGGTTACGTTCCAGATGCCATAAAAGATAGCTATGGTCACTGGATCGGATATTTAGACGACGTGAGGTTGTACGATATCGGTCTGACCGAGAGACAGAACAAAAAGCTCGCAAGGGCGAAATACAGACAAGACGTGGCGCCCGATCACCTGGTAGGGCATTGGAAATTCAACGAAGGAATAGGAGGAACTGCCAAGGATCTATCCGGCAGCGGAAATGATGGTAGTCTTTATGGCCCTAGCTGGTTGAAGATAGGCCACGGTATGTTTCTATAGCTGGCAGTGAAGATGTGGAAACGAAGAAGAATTGGTATGAAGAATGAGCACAGGATTAAAGCATCCAGCAAGACATCCCCTCCACTGGGGAGAGAACGAGACGGAGTGGAACGTACAGGATAGTCTATTCGTTGATGAGAACAGCGTTAACGAGATACTCGAAACTATCTTCGATGGAATTCTTTTTTCAGAAGTTAGCTCAGAACAGCTCGAGTCTTCGGTTTTAGAGCAGCTATCACTCTCGGATCCCACCGTTCACAGCTTGAGTGACACATTGGTTTCAACCATGGGAATCGGGGATGAAACAGCCGAGACCATAGTGTGGAACTTGGTCAAGGACTTTATGGTAGAAGACCCGTTCTCGATGGACTTCACAGCGACCTTAACGGAGGAAATGGATTTTTCGGAATCCGTAAGCTGGAAGGCAGTTGCGAGCATAGTATCGAACCTCCAACTCGATGAACAGGAAAAGGTAGAGATTCTTGCAGATCTGTTACAGACGGTAGACGTCGACGACGTTCCCGTCGCTGAACTACTGCAGAAATGTGTTGATGGAGTGATCCTCGATGAAGTGGACACTCGCAGCCTGCTAACGAGTATTATCGAGCAGCTGGACGTGAACGACGATCTCGAAGAGATAGTGGACGTGATCGACGGCCTTGATCTGAGTGAAGCTGATGCTTACGAACTCCTTATGACCCTGGCGGATCAGGCCGGTATTGATGATGAATTGAAGGAGATAGTGGACCTGGTGGAAGGTCTGGATTTCAGCGAGGCGGTCAGCTTTGGATTGGCGTCCCTCCTCTCTCAGACGTTAGATATCGATGATATTCCCGCCCTGAAGCTTTTAGTCGGTTATTCTAACGGTCTGAGTTTTGATGAGAGCACGTCCTTCAGCGAGCTTGCGGACTTCATAGAACAGGTGGAGATGACCCGGGAACAGACGGTCTCGCTGCTGGCAGGGATTCAACAGCAGCTCGACACAAATGATCAAAGCGCATACGAGCTCATGGATATCCTCGTGGATGCGCTGGACGTGGTGGACTTCGATTCTACTCAGATAGTGTATGATCTGGCAGAAAACTTGGATATGGGTGAAGCAGAGGCCTTCACGATGGCAGCTGAACTGATACAGCAGCTCGATGTAGGCGAGAACGAGAAGATGGACCTGATCACGTCTGCGGTGGAGAAACTTCACCTTGACGGTGTATCAGCTGAGGAATTGCTGGTTGATCTTTCCGACAGCCTCGACTTTTTTGAGGATGAAGTCTTCGGCTTAATGTCCTACTTAGTAGAAAACTTGGAGATAGGGGAGGGACTCAACGAGATACACAGAGTGATCGAACAGCTGGACCTGACAGAAGAACAGATTCATGATCTGTTGGTGAACGTGGCAGGACAGCTGGACCTGAGCGAAGCGGAGAGTTACGACTTCCTGGCGAACACCGTCGAACAGTTGGAGTGGAACGAAGCGAAGAGCGTGGACCTGGTAACGGACGTCATTCAAGAGATCAACGTGGACGATATTCCCGGGTTCAAGATGGTTTTTGGCCTGATGAACACCCTGGGATTGAGCGATAAGGTGGCTCCAGCCCTGTTTGCCGATGCCGTCACCGGTCTCAGTTTGGCCGAGAGGAGTGAATTCTACCTATCAGATCTACTGGTAGAAGTGCTGGATATCGCCGATGTCTCCCTCTCCGAACTGTTAGTCGGAATTTCTGAAGGAATGGAACTCTCAGAGGCAGAGACTTACAGCGAATTAACTGACGTGGTTGATCATATAGACGTGAATGATATACTTGAAGAGCTCGTAAAGATAACGGAACAGCTGGACCTGAGCGAGGCAAAGGCCTACGAGATGGTAAAGAGTACAGTGGAACAATTGGACCTCGGAGAAGCGAGCGATTACAACCTGGCAGTGACCCTTGTTCAGGTGTTGGATACCATGGATATCACCTCCGGGGAACTGTTGGAAGTATGTTCTGAACAGCTGGAGCTCAGCGAAGCTGAAAGCTACAGCGTCATGTCGAACGTGATCGAAAAGTTAGACGTTAGTGAAGAGCTCAAAGAGATAGTGAATTTGGTTGAACAGCTGGAGTTGAGTGAAACGGAGAGTTACGTGCTGGTCAGCCTTCTTACTCAAACGTTAGATATCGAAGACGCTCCTGCTGTAAAGCTCTTAGCCGGTTATTCCGACGGTTTTACCCTTGACGAGAGCTTGACCTCCAGCGGAATAGCGGACGTGATAGATCAGCTGGAGCTGAACCATGAACAGACGGTTTCGCTGCTTGCAGAGATTGCAGAACAGCTGGATGTTGATCACAGATACACCAAAGCCTTCTCGGTGATCGAGAATTTAAAGATAGGCGAAAAGGACAGGTACAAGCTCGCGAAATCAGTGATCGAAGAGATGAATATATCAGAACTGGAGAGTTGGGTGGCGACCTTTGTTCAGGTCCAACAGTTGGATATCAGCGAAGTTCACAAGGGAGAGCTGGTAACAAAGATGGCGAATAAGTTGGAAATCATAACTTATCTTGTCGCAGAGCTCATAGAAAAGATCAGAGACTTGATAAAAATACGGAAGCCAACGTATTCCGGGATGGAACACCCTGCGAAACACCCGATAGTGTGGGGCCGGGACACATATACTGGGATGGATCACCATGTGGAACACCCGATAGAATGGAGCGGAGACCCACCGAGATATCAGGTATTGTATGATGTGATCGAAGAGTTGGATACGGACACGGAGACAGGTACTGCTCTTGTTATGTCGGTTCTTGAAGGCTTGTCGATGGATCCAGAGCAGTTAAGCCACTTGACAGCAGCCTATATTGATCAATTAGAGCTGAACGACGAAGATCACGGGTACAGCATAAATGCCGGGGTAGAACAAAATGTCGAGTTCAAGGAAAGCGATATCTTTTCTCTCGTGGCTACCTTGAGAAAAGACCTCGAACTTGAAGAAAGGAGCACCTACGAGCTGGTGATGTTGTTCGAAGAGAGCCTCCTTCTCGACGAGGAAGAAGTCTACGAGCTGGTGATGGAGTGGCAAGAGGATCTGCCCTTCGAAGACTTTGTACGGCTCGTAGGCGTGATAGAGTTGGTCCTGAACATCCGAGATAGAATAATCGGGGATGTATCGGTGCGAGACAGGTTTGAGCTGAAGGATAAGATCGTCGACAGGATAGTGGCCGAAGCTGACGTGGAAGATAAGATCGCTCTAAAGGAGAAGATAATGGATAAGATAGAGATGGAAAGGGAAGTGAAATGATATGTTGAAATTGGATGATGTGAAGTACAAAGACACGAAGTTGATAGAGCTGGAGACGTTCATAAACACTCCCTTCAACGACGGAAGAGAAGTGGAGAACATGGACAAGTTGACGTTCAAGGTCTTCAGAAACGGGGAGAAGATCCATGAGGAAGCGTTCGAGAAGTCTGGAGATGGGAGGTATTACGTGAATTGGAGGACTCACGAACTTCCCGAGCCGGACACCTACAAGGTCAAGATATTAGCAGAGTACGGAGATGATAAGAGGGTCAGAGAAGGGCACGTCAGAGTTCTACCGTCGGGTGATCAAACATGACGGACACATACTCCGAGGATGAAGATATAGAGATGCGCCTAGCTCTCGGCGATCACTACGGAGGCCAAGTGGAACAGATTAGACACGTGAGAGAAAGGGCTCACCGGTGGATCAGACACAAGTTTGCAGAGCAAGGAAAGATGGATGAGATGCCGAATCCTTCAGAAGAACTGCCTCCGGATTTCGATATACTTCAAGATATCGAGGCCACTCGGGCCGCATATTTCTACAAGAGGGACCTGATGGAATGGACTTCGAAGCAGGGAAGAACGCAGAAAAAAGTCGACAGATGGAAGAAGGATTCAAAGGAGATGTTGGAGCAGCTATTCAGAAGGAAGTGGGGTGACGAGCTCTACGCCTTCAGCGACAGGTGATTGAATGTTAGATACTCATGAAGAGGTACTGTTCGGGAAAGGCGGTAACAAAGGGATGGTCGACTGGATGATCGAGAGGGTCGAGGCTTACTATGAAGGTGAAGATATCATAGTGTTCTCGAACGACATAGCGAGTGGAGATGAGCTGAGGAAGGGCAAATTCCCTTCCGTGCAGATCTACCCCGACGGAGACGAGTTCGAAAGAAAGACGGACGGTTCCATGCTTCATGAGATCACTATCGGATTGGCTGTGAGCACGAAAGGTCCTAAAGAAGAGGCCTTCAAGCAATCCTCCTACATGGCTGAGGAACTGTACACATACTTCAAAAATGTAGTACCCCGGGTGGGTCCTATCAGGGATCCGCCGGTTGAAGGTGAGATATCGTACTCTTGGGACGGTTTTCAACGGAGGCAGCAAAGGAATTCCCGCCTATCTCACTCTAACGTGGGTTTGACTTATCAATTCAGGTGTTAAAGATGGCTGAGAAGGAAATAGCGGTAACGGATGACACGACGTGGTCGGAACTCGAAACCGAGCCATATTTGGAAACAGGAGTGACGGTAAAGGAAGGAGCGACGCTTACGATCGATCAAAGAGCTGAAGCTTACTGGATATACGTGAGGAACGGAACTCTTGCGATAGAGACCATGGAAGGAGTGAGCTTCAGAGATCCAACGCTCACGCTCAAAGACGACAGTAAAGCAGGGATCATGGTAGGGAACGGAACGATAGAGATACTCGAGACGAGAGAGAGTGCGGTAGATGCAGGCTATGAGGGAATGTTAGATGAGAAACTGAAGGAGAAGCCGAATGCAGTTATCAGGAACGAGACATTGATAAAGAACACTCGTATCGAACCTCCAGAGAATAAATGGTTTTTTGTACCCACCGGAAAGGAGTGGGGCTTGCATAACCCTCACCTCCTTGAAACGTACAACACGCTCTCGCTGCTCACTTATTGGGAAGAAGTGAAAGGAACGTGGAAACAGAGGATCCTTACTTTCGAGGAAGGAGTATATGAAACTGAAAGAGAGAAGGAAACAAGCCTGCACAAGAAAACGATGGATGGAGGCGACGAGATAAGCCTAACGTACGACAGGACAGAAGAGAAAGAATGGGAGATAGCAGGAGTGTTCGAACGAAGATATGAGGGCAAGAAGAAGTTGAAGGAGCTGTACCGGCTCGCAGGCCCTTTACAGAGGGACACGCCGGTCCTGTTCGTATGTGAAAACAAGATCACTTACATGATGATCAAGAAGGTGGAGCACGAGGTAGAAGGCAACTTCTACCGCTGGAACATGACGATCAAAGAAGAAGATGAAGCCGATACTGACAGATTATACAAAGGATGATGAAACTTGAGGTGAACGATAATTGGATATTGAACAGTGGAAACCAAACTACACCCCGTGCCAGCCCCCCTGCGCAGCGGGCTTGAACTCCCTCTCTGGTAGTTCAAGGGTCTTTTTTGGTTTCGGCAAAAAGTCCACGCAAAAAACCGACTCACTTTTTTTGGGGTCGGGAAAAAAAGTGAGCAAAAAAACCGTTCCACTCGTGCAGCTGCACGAGTCAAGTAGTCCATGGGAGGAACAGATATGCAGCTGAAGAAAAAAAGTCCAGGAAAATACGATCTATTGGT
>PWHU01000085.1 GCA_003555395.1 Thermoplasmata archaeon | reverse complement strand
TGTTCTATATCATCGAGAAAGGACTCTCCTTCCCGATAAGTCTCTCCAGTTAGGCCTTCGATGGGATAATGTGTACCTTTTTCTCGCACGCCGCCGATGGTTGCTTTGACTTCGAATTCATTATCTTGAACTATATCTAAACTGCAGATTTCAAAGTCTAGTATCCGTACAGCCGCTTCTACTGTGAGTTCATACAACTTTTCTTCATCATCGACCGATTCTATCTCCACTGCAAAATCCTCAAGTTTTGTTCTCTTTTTATTTTTCTTTAATTCTTCTTCAGTTTTTTGGAGTTCCAACTCTTTTTTCTTTATTCTAGTGATGTCTATAAACGATATCAAGCCCGCTGGTTCATCTTTGTAATCGATTTTACCTACGATAAGATAAACCCATTTCATTTTTCCATCTTTAGTTATTATCTTGACTTCGTAACCGGATCCTAATTCCTGTTTTTTTACCTTTTCTCTATGTTCTGGTGCCACTAAATCCCAGTGTTTCATCTCTTTCAACTCTTCTAAAGAGTAGCCCAAAATATTTTTGACAGAGGGATTCGCATAAACCCAGTATTCATCCTGATATATCGCTATAGGTAGAGAAGTTACTTCGGCCAAATTTTTGAATTTCTCTTCGCTCTCTTTAAGTTTATTTTCAACGATGATCTTTTCCCTAGCCAATCCCAGATCTCTTCCCATCACCTCAAGCAGCTCTACCTCCTCTTCAGATAGATCATGTCCGGATCTATGACAGGCACTGATCATTCCGGTCAACTCCGATCTGTGAGTGATCGAAACTAAGAGCGTGTTATGATATTCTATCTCACCCATGTATTCGCATTCCGTACAGTATTTTTCTGGATCTTTTACAAGGTGAGTGGAAGAATTTCTTACCGCCTCCTTAACGCATTTAGGTGCGTCTCCGGATCCGTCGTTTGTCACCTCCCATTCTCTCTTAGGATGTACTCCCGAACTAACTACGGGTTTTATCTTACCATCTTTTCTATCTAAAAGGGATATCTCCATATTTTGGTAATCTCTTGTATTCACTAATTCATCCGCTGCCTTTTCCATCAGCGTTTTTAGATCATGCTCCTCACTTATAAGTCGATTCACGTTACTTAAAGATCTCAGTAAAGAATTAAGTTTAACTATCTTTTCTTCTGCACATTTGTGTTCGAATTCCTGTTTTATTGCCTGTGCGAGAACCTCATACTGTGCTCTTGGGTCCCCACCTTTCTGGATATAGCGGTCCGCCCCGAGGTTCAGTGCTTTCATCGCCACATTTTCACGACCCTTTCCGGTGAACATTATGAAGGGGATATCGTTCTCTCTTTCTTTTCTAAGTTCTTCTAAAAATTCCAGCCCATCCATCTCAGGCATCTGGTAGTCCGAGACCACTATATCGTATTTTTTCCGACTCAGTTCTTCCAGCCCTTCTTTGGCTGAGGAGACTGTCTGGACATCCATACTTTCATCTAACCTTTCCAAAAATATCTTTGCCTGGTCCAGAAGACCTCTTTCATCGTCAACAAGGAGGATGTTCGTCATCTCACCAACCCTTGAACAAACCGATACTACAGCGAGTTAAATATATAATGATTTTCCACATATACCAATGGGGACTTTCAGTCTGATAAAGATCAGTTGAGTTTTTTTAGATGCACGTCGAATCTAGCTCCCCCCATCTCGGAATCCTTGGCTTCGATACTACCACCATAACTCTGGAGCAGCATATTCACCAGGAACAATCCAATGCCGGTTCCTCTTTCTTTATCAGTCGTGTATCCCTTTTCAAATATAGTTTCCTTCTTATCGTCAGGGATACCTTTTCCGTCGTCTTCAACCGAACAAACTACTTCATCATCCCTAATCTCTCCAGCTATCTTGATCTTACTACCTTCAGAGTGGCGAATAGAGTTCTCTATAAGATTAGAAAATACCTCTTTCAGCAGTGGTCCGCCTTCTACCTCATATTCCCAGGATGGACATTCCATCGTTATCTCGATACCACTTTTTTGGGCATAGTCTTCAACTTCACTGACGGTTTCCTGTAATATAAATATTATATTAACAGGCTCTCTTCCCTCTTCCTGCGCATCTCTAAGCAGTCGTACCTTATTTATGAGATTTGTACCTTCCCTAACTCCTTTCATGGCCTTTTCGATAAAGGTTTTCACCTGATCAGATACATCTTCTTCCTCCAGCAGTTGAAGGTATCCCTGGACCACCTGGATCTTGTTCTTGAGATCGTGCCTTAGTAATGTGTGTAAAAATTCTTCCCTTTCCTGAGCTCTTTTCCTGTCCGAGATATCAGTTACAACACCCATGGTACCGACGTATTCGCCGTCAGCGTTCTTGAAAGGTGAACCGTACACCAAAACGTCTATCTCCTCACCATCTTTTCTTATCAATCTACTCTCGTAATAACTGGTTTCGCCTTGTTTCCGTATTTCGGTCTCCTCTTCGTATTTTTTCACTTCTCCGTCGGGAGATATTTCTTTATGATTTTTACCTACTAATTCTTCTTTCTCGTAACCGAGCATCTCCGCAAACTGTTCATTAACGAAAGTGAAATTGTTATCGAAATCAGTGATATCAATACCAGCGAAGGAAGTCTCTACCAACGTTCTATATTTCTCTTCACTCTCTTGCAGCGCTTTAACAGCATCTAATCTTTTTACCGCCTCGGTTACATAAGAGACGAATAATTCGGCAAGTTCTAGGTCCTTTTCGTCGTAGTAATTTTTTTTGTAAGATAAGGCCTGAAATACTCCGATATCTCCCATCGGTACGCTGATAGCTGAACGAAAATCGCTATCCGTAGGTTTCGCTTCATCTTCTTTGTTTATATCTGTAGTGAGATAGGACGTCTTTTCCCTAAAAGTCTGACCAGCTATCCCTTCATCTATAGGCATGGAATATTCCATATCTAATAGATCTTCCTCTGTACTAGCTTTGACGACCAATTCGCCATCTTCTTCTACCTCTACGCTGCATACGTCGAAGTCGAGTATATTTTTAGCAGTCTCGATGATGAGTTCATTAAGTTCCTCAAAATCTTCAGCAGCTTCTATCTTTGGAGTTGTCTCGTAGAGCCGTTTCAATTTCTGTTCACTCTCTTCCAATCTTCTTTCAGTTTCATCACGCTGGATGACACTCGATATGATCGTAGTTATTGATTCTAAAAGTTCTTTTTCCTCTTCCAAAAATGGACCCTCGTCTACATCCGGTTTTTTCTCAGTGATAACTACAGTGATGGACCCGATTATTTCACCTTCTAGCTCGATATCTGAAGATAAAAACCGATCGCTTTCTACGAAATTTTCAGTTGCGTACTCCTCCCCTTTCAATTCTATCTTTACTTCAGTGACTTCAGGGTACTGCCATGATTGTTTTATTACATCTAAAGTTCCTTCTAAAAAGTCTTCTATAGAATTTGACGGGTCTGTTCCCAATCTAGTTATCTTGTAAAGACAGTTTAATTCTTTGTATCGTTCACCCAAGTCATGTAAAAGTTCTTTTCGTTCTTGTTCAATCTTCTTCCTCACTGTGATATCCCTAGCTATCACCATCTCCCCTTCGAAACCGTCTCCCTCAAAGATACCAGCGTTCACCTCTACGTATATCTTCTCTCCATCCTTATTGAACAACTTTATTTCATATGGAGGTATATCTTCTCCACTCTTTCTTCTCTCGAAGTTATTTACAGTTTTTTCAGCTTCATCTTCCTTTAAAAAAGGCACCTCCTGCAGTTTCTTCCCAACTATTTCATCTCTATCATATCCCAACTTTTCAAATGCTACCTTGTTCACATCTTCGAAAACGCCTTCTTTATTCAGTAAAAATGTGGAATCTGGGGAGGCATCGAAACTGCTTCGGAACTTTCTTTCTGAGCTTTTCAGTCTTTCCTCCATCTCCATCCTATCTGTGATATCTCTAGCGACCGATAGTACCCTCTTATCTCCTTCCAAATCAAATAAGTGTGAATGAATCTCCACGGGGATCTTGGTTCCGTCTTTTGCTTGATGGACCATCTCGAATTTGACTTCTCCTTCATCTAACAGTTCTTCCATCACTTCTGGAACTTCATCGGCTTTCTCCGCTGCATCGATGTCTACAGGTGACATTGCTAAGAACTCGTCTCGACTGTAACCCAGCATTTCAACCGCGGTATCGTTCACTTCGATGAAGTTACCCGGCATCCCTTCTTCGGTCAGTCCGTGTAAATAAATCGCATCGTTGGCGTTGTTGAATATCTCCTGGAACTTTTTTCGCTCTTTTCGTAGTTCTTGTTCTTTCTCTTTCTTTTCGGTAACATCCCTGTTCACCATTAGAGCCGCATTCTCACCTTCATATCTCATCGGAACGGCGACGACCTCGACCCATGCCTTGGAGCCGTCCTTTCTCTTTTTCCTCACAGTGAACTCGACTCTGTCACCTTCCCTCAGTTTCTGTTTCAACTCCCGCCAACTGACGTCTTCTGGATCACCGGCAGCTATTTCATCATAAACGTTCATCCCGATGAGTTCATCCGATGAATATCCCAACAGATCACGCATGGCTCTGTTCGCATCTAGTATCCTGCCGTCGTCCTCACTCCCTAATTTTTTGATGATCACCGGGTCACCGAGGTTCTCAAATATGTTCCGGAACTTTTTCTCAGATTCCTTAAGCTTTTCTTCCATCCCCTTTCTCTCGGTGATATCCCTACCTATACCGAGGATTGCATAAGGTTCTCCGTCTTTGTAGATAAGGGATGCCTTGGTCTCGATCAGTTTCTTTTCTCCGTGTTTTGCTTTCACTTCGAATGTTGTCAACTCCTCCTGCTTACCGGTTTCCATGACCTCGTTCGAAGTTTCGAAAGCTTTTTCGATCTGGTCTTCTGGTAACAGGTCTGTAAAATCTAGATCTTCAATTTCTTCTCTTTCATATCCAAGCATCTCCAGGGCGGCTTGATTAAGATCTAAAATGTTTCCCCCAAGGTCGTGTATATAAACAGCATCCATTGATCTTTCGAAGAGTGCGTCGTACCTCTCTTTCGCCTCATCGAGTTCCTTTTCCGCTTCCTTTCTCTGAGTTATATCTCTCACGATACATATCAAACCGCCATCATCCAAAGCGGTCAATGAAAGATCCTGTGGGAATTCGGTCCCATCCTTTTTCATACCCACCGCTTCACCCCTCCACTCTCCCTCTTTACGGAACAAAGGCATTATCTCGTCCTCGAACCTTTTCTGTTCCTCGTCATCGTAAAGGGTTCTCCAATTCTCACCTACCAGTTCTTCAGTAGAATCGTACCCGTAGATCTTCGCATGTCTCTCATTAAGATATGTGTAACATCCATCTGTATCTAGAATAGCTATCCCGTCGATAGAGGATTCTATTGCCGACATCCGTTGTTCGAGCTTTTCTCCCATCTCCTTCCTATCGGTTATATCTATCATAGTCCCAAGAAAACCAGTTGGGTTTCCATCCTCATCGAGAATCAAATTCGCTGATAGATATACAGTTATCAGATCTCCGTTCTTTTTGACTCCTCTCAACTCACCCTGCCACTCTCCTTCGTCTAAAAGTTCATCTATAGCCTCAATTGTCTTATCTTCATCGTAGAAGAATTTAAGTGTATCTTCACCGAGGGTATCTTCCTCCATATCATATCCGAACATATCGGCCAAGGCTTTATTCACATAACTTACGGTACCATCTAGGTCGGTTATAGCGATACCGTTTATCGAATTCTGTATGGCCCTTTCTTTCTCCCTCAGATCCAGCTCGGTCTTTTTCCTCTCGGTTATATCCTGCAGTGTCTCTATGGCCCCGATTATCCTTCCGTCTGAATCTTTTATCGGGGAGGCGGTGAAGTACATCCATACACCATCTTCCCTCATATCCGGGAAGAAATCCTCACCTTCATAGGTATGAGGCAGTAAAGAGATCTCCTGGACCTTATCTCCATAATGATCTTCCATCTTCTCTTTCGAACCACCCTCTACCACTAAATCCGCTAAAACAGGTCTATCTTCTGTGTAGAAAGCTCTCCATGGGTCCTTCGTCCCTATCATCTCATCTTTAGAGAGACCACTAAGTTCTTCAAGTGCTCTGTTCCAGTGTGTTACCCTGTGATCCTTATCTATCACGAACATCGGTACCGAACTCCCGTTTACTATCTGGGATAACCTGTTTTTACTCTTTTTCAACTCCTTCTTTTTTTCCAACTTGTCAGAAATATCTTCAACAAAGGCGAATTCTAGTTCTCTGCCCTCGTGCTCGATATAATTACTATTGACTTCAACAGGAATATCATCACCGTTTTTATTCTGATTAATTGTTTCAACTTTCACTGAACCTTCTTCTTTTAACTTATTCCAAAATTCATCCCTTCTTTCTTTTGGATAATTTGGATCAATATCCCACACGTGCATATCCATGAGTTCATCTTCGGTATAACCGAGACGCTCTACGACCGTATCGTTCACATAAACGAACTTTCCTCCAGAGTTGATCCAAAACACACCGGGTTTAGCTTTATCCACGGAATGTTTGGTCAATTCTAGACGTTTTTCGGTCCTGCGGTGTCCCACCTCCTGAACGATCGCTTGCGCCAAAACCCCGTACTGACTCCTGGGATTTCCACCTTTCTGCAGGTATCTATCAGCTCCCAGATTCAAAGCTTCCATGGCAACTTCTTCTCTACCTTTACCGGTGAACATTATGAATGGTATATCGCTATCTCTTTCTTCTCTAATCTCTTTTAAAAACTCTAATCCATCCTTGACAGGCATCTGATAATCTGAAACGATCACGTCGAAGTCATTTTCATTCAGCAAATCGAGAGCTTTTTCGGCAGAGGAAGCGGTCGAAACTTCTATTTCTTCAGCTAACCTCTCGAGGAATATCTTCGCTTGATCTAACAGACCGCTCTCGTCGTCTACTAACAGGATTTGCATAGATTCACCCATATTTTAAAGTAAAATAAAAAAGTGAAGAGCAATATATAGGTTTATTGGATAAAAAGCAAATATTCAGGCTCTCCTCAATCTCACGTCGAACCTAGCTCCACCCATATCGGAATCGCTCACTTGCACATTACCACCATAACTTTCCAGCAAGTTGTTCACAAGGAATAGACCCAGGCCGGTCCCTCTCTCTTCGTCGGTGGTATATCCCTTCTCGAATATGATATCTTTCTTATCATCGGGTATACCCTTTCCGTCATCTTCTACGGTACATACCACTTCATCATCCTCAACCTCCCCAGTTATATTTATCTTACTAGCTTCAGAATGATTGATCGAGTTCTCGATTATATTTAAAAAAACCTCCCGAAGCAGAGAACCACCCTCTACCTTGCACCCTGTCGATGGACAATCTAGCGATATATCGATCCCTTCCCTTATAGCCATCGCTTCATTCGATTCGACAGCATCCTTGATCGTAGAGGCGATCTCTACGGGCATCTTCTCCTCCTCCTGGGCACTCAGAAGCAGTCTCACTTTTTGTATTAGATTCACACTTTCTTTGTTCGCTTTGAGTGCTCCTTCAACTAGCTCTTTTGAATCTTCCGAGAGTTCTCCTTCTTCTTCGAGTAATTGAAGGAATCCCTGAACCGCCTGTGCTTTGTTCTTTATATCATGTCTGAGTAGAGAATGAAGCATCTCTTCCCTCTCCATAGCCTCCTTCCTTTCAGTTATATCTCTATAAACGACTACATGACGGGTTTTTCCCTCATACTCTATCGGTCTAGCAGTTATCGATACATCTACTTCATCTCTTTCCTTGGTCAAACGCACCGTCTCATGATCAACATAGCCTTCTCTTTTAGCTTTTTTATTAAGTTCCTCGGCCTCTTCTATCTTATCATCAGGTACCACTAGGTCATCGAGGTTCTTTCCTAAAATGTCCTCCTCTTTATAGCTGAACACGTCTTGAAATCGTTCATTTACCTTTACTATTTTATAATCTTCATCCACCTCTAAAACGCTTTCTGGATTCTGCTGAAAGAGCGTCTCGTATCGTCTCTTTTCTCTCTCTAAGGCTTCTTCCGCCTTCTTCTTTTCTGTGATATCCCTGATAGTCCCCTCTACTCCTTTTACATCTCCATCTTCACCCTTTATCAGATGTGAATTAACAGAAGCGATGGCTATTTCACCGCTCTTTTTCTCGAGCTTTATTTCATAGCCCCTCACTTCACCATCTTCTAACAATTCATTCAACAGCTCTGCCCGCTCTTCAGGGTCTGAGTAAACCTTACTAACAGATTCTCCTATAAGCTCGTCTCGACTGTATCCCGATAGAGTCTTTACTGAAGGACTGAGCTCTTCAATGTTCCCCTCAAGATCTGTCCGATAATATAGATCCTGGAACTGTTCAAATATGGAGCGATATTTTTCCTCCTGTTTCTTCAATTCTTTCTCCGCTTCTTTCCTCTCTGTGATATCTCTACAACTCCCATAGATCTTCCCGTTCGGCAGCAAGACACCGTTAAGGTCGACTGGGATCTCTGTTCCGTCCTTAGCTAATAGGGTCATCTCCGTTAACACCTGTTCCTCCTCCAACATTTTTTCAAAGGTTTCTAGTCCATCCTCAACATCTTTATCAGGTAAGAGATCTACAATATTCATCTCCATAAGCTCTTCTCTAGAATACCCGAGTATATCTGAAGCGGCTTCATTTGCGTAAGTATAATTTCCTTCCTGGTCCGTTAAAAAGATCGCATCAGCTGAATTCTCGATAACAGTTCTAAATTTCTTTTCACTCTCTTGCAATTCCTCTTCAATCTCTTTCCTATCGCTGATATCTTGTGCGCTCACTATTATCCCGTTTATCTCAGGATCATCCAGATAATTGACCGCTGTTATCTCGAGCCATATCCAGCCGTCTTCAACCTTTCCGCGTAATTCTGTACTGTATTCCTCACCCGGATTTTCAAGCACCTCCGAAAACATCTCCATAACATCTTCTCTATCGTCCGGATGAGCAAAATCTATGGCCTCAGACCCCATGAATTTGCTGGGGTCCAATCCAGTTATTTTATTAGAAGGATAACTATGGTATTTCATCTCACCTTCATCATCGATCACTGTGATATACGTTGGAGTACGATCAAGATACCTCTCTTTCCGCTTCAATTCACGTTCGTATTCCTTTCTTTCAGTGTTGTCCTCGACCAATCCTATACCTGAATTTATCCGACCGTCTTCATCCTCGATTCCTTTAAGAAAAACTTTTACATTGACCGTTTTACCCCCGGTCACAGATGTGTATTCCCCTTCGTAATATCCTTCGCCTTCCTCTAAAGATGATCTTACTTCATCTATCAGATCGGCATTATCGAGGTCGTTCAGCATGTCGAGTCCTATCACAGCCTTTCTAGAAGAGCCTATTATCTTCACGAACCTATCGTTGCATTCTGTTATGGTCCCTTTCCCGTTATAATGAAAAGCCCCTACAGGAGAATCATAAAAGATCTTTTGGTATTTTTTGCGGCTTTCCCTGAGATTTTGATCAGACTCCTTCAATCTCTTTTTAGATTTCCCGTGCTCGTACCCCTCCTCTATCGCTTCGACCAATAACTCATACTGGGATTCTGGATCATCACTTTTCTGGATGTATCTATCTGCACCTAAATTCAGAGCCTCGATGGCAACTTTTTCTCCGCCTTGACCGGTAAATATTATGAAAGGGGTGTCTTCTCCTCTTTCTTCCCTGATCTCCTTCAAGAAATGTAATCCGTCCTTACCAGGCATCCTGTAATCGGAAACTATCACGTCAAATTTACTTTCATCTATCATCTCAAGAGCTTTTTCAGCAGAGGATGTGGATAGAACTTCTATATCCTCGGATAACCTTTCCAAATATATCTTTGCTTGGTCTTGTAGACCCGTTTCATCGTCAACAAACAGTATATGCATCAGTTTTCACCCTAATTTTAACAAACAATATAATGTGAGAGAGGATATATAGAGTTATTTATTAAAAATCAACCTGTTTGTGATCTCTTCAACCTCACGTCGAACCTGGCTCCACCCATCTCAGAATCACTCACTTCGATACTCCCGCCGTAACTATCGGCTATCTCCTTCACCAAAAAGAGACCGAGTCCCGTACCTCCGGTTTCGCTGCTCTTGAATCCTCTTTTGAAAACTTTGTCTTTATCTTCGT
>PWHU01000066.1 GCA_003555395.1 Thermoplasmata archaeon | reverse complement strand
TCAATCGGCCATGAAGAAATTTGAAGGCGAAGAATACGAGGCGCCCAAGACGAAAATAACCAGTATAGTCAAGGATGAGCCGGAACGTGAAAAGGAAAAATTCAAAGAAAAAGATGCCGAAGAGATGAAAGAAAAGAAAAGGAAACGGAGCTCCGCGGACGAGAAGAGTGGGACCAAAAGTATGGATGATGAAGATGACTATGACAGCAGTGAGGAAAGCGAAAAATGTCATTTCTGCGGTAAAACCACCGACTTCAAACACGAGTGCGGAGATCTGCCCCTCTGTTCGGGTTGTAAAGAAAAGCACTCGGGCGAAGATTGTCCAGAATGCGGTGGTATCATAGGAAGCGTGGAAAATTTGGAAGACGATGATATGCTGTTGTGACCGCTTTGACGATGTATGAGTATAGTATTCATACGTAAAATTTATAATGGTACGGATACTTCCTCATAGTGAGGGAATTTAGATGAGGATGATGGGGAACTGCCACGTATGTGGAAGACCCGCGAGCCAATCCTGTGGATTGTGCGGTGCTATAACCTGTGACAAGCACATGGACAACGGCATCTGTATCAAATGCAAAAAGGGTAGAGGAATAGAGGAATATAAAGAGGGGAAATCAGACTCCAAAATTTTATCGGAAGATGTTTACTCCTAAGGACCGTTTTTCCTCACTTTTCTATCAAGATGATCGTGTCTCCCACGGTGAGTGAGTTCAGTTGTTCGCCCTCGTGGACCTTGGCTTTCTTAACCTTCAGCTCATCTTCAGTCAAGGTGACCCTAGTTCCATCGGAGAGATCTATATCGAATCCCTCTTTTCGAGTCAAAGATTTGTAGATGTCATCAGGGTTCACTTTTTCTATAGTCTGGAAGATCTCTTTCGCTCTATCCCCATATTTTGGTCCGAGCTTAGAATATTCGGGCTTGACTTCTACGGCTCTTTCCTCCACATCCCGCTCGTCTATAAGCCGGATGGAATGTGCATTCAAAGTCTCGGCGATATCTTCTTCACACCTTTTTATCCTAGGATCTGGAGTTACGATGCGTAGTTTACCCAGATCTTGATTCAGAGGTATGCCGTTATCGGATTTCCATTTTCTAACTTCGGCGATTATATCTTTTGCTGCTTCTCCGACCTCTTCAGCGGCCTCATCGACGATGCTCTCTTTAACTTTAGGCCAATTACTTTCATGTATACTCCTTTCGTCTTCCGGACCTTTGAACATCTGGTGGTATATCTCTTCAGTCATATACGGAATGATCGGAGAAAAGACCTTTATAAGAGCGAGTAAAGTTGTTCTTAGAGTGTATAAAGCCGCGTTTCTCTTCTCTTCGAGTACGTCCTCACTTTCATACAACCTGTACTTTACCATCTCTAGATAGTTATCGCAGTAAACGTGTTTGAAAAAGTTCGAGACCTTCTCTCTGACTTTACTTATCTCGTAATCCCTGTAATGCTGTTCGCATTCGTCGATAAGTTTTTTCGTCTTCGAGAGTATCCACCTGTCAATCACTGGAAGTTCGGTGAGATCGTCTTCTTCATATCTATGATCGTCGAGATGCATATCCACGAGGCGAGATGCGTTCCACAATTTGGTAAGAATCTTTTGCCCCCTTATCACGTCTTTTTCCCTGTATATTATATCCTCACCTGTACCTGCACCTGCGGCCCAATACCGCAGGCAATCGACGCCGTACTCATCTATTATCTCTTCGGGGCTCACACCAGTTCCTTTACTGCTGCTCATACCCTCTCCTTCTTTGTTGTAAACATAGCCAGATATCACCACGTCTTCCCATGGTATAGAATCGTGGTGAAAGTATGATTTCAGTATGGTGTAAAAGGCCCATGTCCTGATTATGTCGTGAGATTGAGGTCTCATCTTCATGGGAAAGTTGTCTTGGAAGTGATCTTCGTCTTCCGCCCACTCAAGGGCTATCTGGGGTGTCATCGAAGAAGTCATCCACGTATCCATAACGTCCTCTTCTGGTTCTAAGTCATCCGATCCGCATTCATCGCAACTGAGCGATCTTTCCTCGGTCCTGGGATCTACAGGTAGATTTTCTACCTTCTCCAGTATGGCTTTTCCGCACTCTCTGCAGTACCATACCGGGAATGGAACTCCGTAATACCTCTGCCGAGATATGCACCAATCCCACTTCAGATTTTTTACCCAATCTTCATATCTATGTTTGTAATAATCTGGGTACCAATTTATCTCGTCTGCGAGTTCCAGCATCTTCTCCTTTTGATCCAACGTTTCGACGAACCACTGCTCGGTGGGTATGAATTCTACCGGAGTTTCACATCGCCAACAGACGCCGACGTTCTGTTCCAATCCCTCCTGATTGTAAATTATATCTTTTTCTTTCAGATCTTCTATGATCTTCTCTTTAGCTTCTTCTATCTTCAACCCCTGGTATTCACCCGCGTTCTCGTTCATCCTGCCTTCTTCGTCGATAGATATATTCAGGGGGAGATCGTACTTCTTCCACATATCAACATCGGTATTATCTCCAAAGGTACAGACCATGACGAGACCGGTTCCGAATTCGGGATCGACTTCCTCGCTCTCCATGATAGGGACCTCTTGATCGAACAGCGGTACTTGCGCTTTTTTACCGACCATATGCTTATAACGTTCATCCTCTGGATGAGTGAAAACGGCTACGCAGGACGGTAGTAATTCCGGCCTAGTGGTCGCTATTTCGAGTTTTCCTTCTTCAGAATCAAAGTAAAGATAATTCAGGACGGTTCCTCTGTGAGCTTCCTCCACTTCGGCTTGAGCTAATGCGGTGCTGTGATGAGGACACCATATGGTCGGTTCCTTGTCTCTGTAAAGTTTATCGTCTTTATACAGCTCGATGAAAGAGCGCTGCGCAGTCTTCACGGACCTTTCGTCTATGGTCTGATAAAATGTGGACCAATCCCATGACATCCCGATGCGTGTGAATACCTCCGTCATGGAATCTTCAAGCTCTTCCGCCGCCTCTCTACATTTTTTTATGAACTGCTCACGAGCCATGTCTCTCTTGCTCATCCCGAGTTCGTCTTCTACGTACCTTTCCGTAGGAAGACCATTATCGTCATATCCTACCGGGAAAAAAACCTCGTACCCAAGAAGTCTTCTCACCCTTGCTATCATCTCGATTTCTAAGTAATTTTTTGCGTGCCCCATGTGAAGGAAACCCGATGCGTATCTTGGCGGGGTATCTATAGAATACACTTCTTTATCCGAGTCGGGATCGAACCGATAGAGATCCATCTCCTCCCATTTTTCGATCCATTTTTCCTCGATCTCCTTGAAATCGTAGTCACCAGTGGCTGACATGATGGATAGAGCCAAAAGGGTAGATTACTATTAAATTTTCGGAAGCTCCTTCGAAATTCAGTATCTCTCCAGCTTTCCTTCTTTCAATGCTTTCATCAAGCAGAGATGGAGTGTAGCTAAGCCCAGTATCATGCCGATGACTCCCGCTATCACCATTATCAGTATATCGTCTCTCGGGATATAACCGTGTTCCATACTTGTCCTCATACCTCTCAAGGCGTAGGTAACTGGAATAACTCTGCTCACATATTGCGCTGCTTCGGGAAGTTCCGAAACTGGAAAGAAAACACCGCAGAAGAACTGGAATGAAAAAAATATTACGGTGAAAACTGCCTGTATCTCTTTGTATAAAACGGCCAAACCGGCGATGATGAACCCGAAACCGATGATAGACATCCAAGCTAACACGAGAAATAAGAAGGAATAAATCGTCATGTTCAGACTTATACCGAAGACGAATTCAGCTACCAACCACATCTCAACAAAGTTCAACAGAGAGACAGTAAAACCGGAAAGAGCAGTAGAGGTCACCGGTACTAAAAGGTGATGCGGTATCATGTAGATGTTCTTAAAAGTACCTATATGCTGTTCCCATCTGATGCTCCACGATGCGTCGAAGAAACCGACCCTGATGAAGCGCCATGTGATTATACCCGTAACAATATAGGTGGCGAAACCCCCTGGAACCAGATCTTCAGCGTTCCCTTCAGCAAACCTGCCCATAAGAGCGAAAACGCTGACCCAGACTATCGGGTATAAAAGCATAGCGGCAAAGTTGAGTTTGTAGGACCAGCGTCTCTGCCAATCCCTGACGAGAAAGGCCTTGATTATCTTGGGATAGATCTTCAAGTCCAATCTATCTCCTCCGTAGAAACTTCCTCTTCATCACCAGTATGTCTTATGAACGCTTCTTCCAGTGTAGGTTCTTTCACACTAAGGTTCCTAATACCTCCACTATCTAAGATATCCTGTATCACTTCATGAACGTGCTCGCCATCTCCTGATTCAATTATTACTCTAACGTTTTCTCCTTTCGTCTCGACCTTTTCTACGTATTCATTTTTGAACTTCGGCTTTTTTATGCCGTCTAGGTAAGAAAATTCTATCATCCTTTTGGGGTATATCTGGTCTTTCAACTCTTTAGGTTCTCCCCTCATGGTGATCTCGCCCTGGTTCATTATGGCGATACGCTCACATATCTCTTCCACTTCGTACATATTGTGGCTGGTGAATATGACCGTCTTTTGCTCCTCCTCCATCACTTCCTTCAGAAGGCTTCGAAACTTTCTACTAGAAACCGGATCTAAGCCTAACGTTGGCTCATCTAAAAAGAGTATGGGGGTCTTCCTTATCAAGTTCCGTATCAAGTTAAGCTTTTGCCTCATACCTGTGGAGTAATCGGCTAATTTTTTTTCAAAGTCTTTTTCTTCTAGCCCTAATCGTTCTCCGTACTCTTTCATCTTTACTTTCCAATCTTCGACTTCGTATATGCTTGAGAAGAATTTGATATTCTGATAAGCGTCCAATCTGCGGTAGAACTTGTCTCTAGCCGTAATAACATCCACAAGGCCACGTACCTTTTTCGGCTTTTCAACGACGTTCATACCTTTTATTTTAGCCTCGCCAGAATCTGAAAGTAGCATAGTAGCTAATATCTTTACGGTGGTGGTCTTTCCGGCACCGTTGGGTCCTAAAAGACCGAATATCTCGCCATCGTCTACCTGGAACGATATACCCTTCAAAGCTTGGGTATCGTCGAACTTTTTCCGAAGGTTCGTTACCTCTATAGTCATGGGATGACGTTTGCACGCTAAAGCAAGTTTATAACTTTTATCGTTAAAATAGAGAAAAAGGAAGCGTTTTTCGTTCTTTACTATTGAGCCTTTTCAGCTCATATTCTCTTCAAATTTTTGTTTCAACTGCTCTTTTTGTAAAGCCCCCACCATCCTTTCCACGCTCTCGCCGTCTTTGAACAGTACCATAGTAGGTATGCTCGAGACCCCGAACTGATTTGGAACTTTTCGGTTGTTGTCCACGTTCATCTTTGCTATCACTATTTCGCCCTGATACTCCTGGGCTAGATCTTCTAACACTGGCTCCATCATCTTACAGGGTCCACACCAGTCGGCCCAAAAATCCACTAGAACGAGAGGATATTTCTCTATCGTCTCCTGAAAGTCGTCGTCGTTCACCTTTATAGGTCCATCCGGATAGTTTTCTTCATTTTTGCTCATGATATCTTCCACCATCTTTTTCTTTATCTTTTCTACATTTTCATCGTCATCTTTATTCATCCTTATCACCTTTACCCCTCTCGAGCAGTTCTTGGTTTTCAGAAAGGCGCTCGAAAAGGATTTCACGGATGATATCACACGCATCCATTATTTTAGGATACACGATCTCGTACCTCATGTGGGCACCATCCCTCTCCGCCTTCACAAGTCCGGTTTTCTTCAACTCGCTCAAGTGCTGTGAAACGGTAGGTTGATTTAGGTCTAAGTTATCGACTATCTCGCCGACGGTTTTTTGGCCGTTTTTCAACTGTTCCAATATCTTCAACCTGGTAGGATGGGACAACATCCTGCATAGTTCTGCGTGCATCTCATGGATGCGCTCGTCCGTTCTTCTTTCGTTTATCATTATATTAGAATAATCTAATAAGATTAAATAAGTTTTTCGGTGATAAAGTTAAAAAACTACCTCTTCACTTCACGCACCATGAAAGAAGAAGAAAGCTTCGAAGAGAAAAGGGAAAGATTGAACGAGATGGTCATGGATAGCGGAAACTTAGAGATCAAGCGTTTTTTTAATCTGGATAATCAGGTCTATGAAGAGGGGGCGCTGCCCAAAAAAACGAAAGAGTTACTGGGTCTGGTAGCTTCCCTCACGTTGAGGTGTGATGACTGCGTTGAATATCATTTAAACCGATGCTACGAACAGGACGTGACGGAAGAAGAGGTGATGGAAGCCCTTTCCATAGGCCTTGTTGTGGGAGGTTCCACCACGATTCCACATCTGAGGGTGGCGGTAGAAAAGTGGAAAGATATGGAGGATTGATCCCGTTAAAAGAGAAAAACTCATCGAAGAAATCGGAAGTATCGTAGAAAAAAATGAAGAGGTGGAGTCTCGATTGAAAGAGATCTGCGGACTCCTTCGAGAGGAACTTGAAGGCTATGACTGGGTCGGTTTTTATCTAGTGGAGAACGGAGAACTAGTCCTCGGCCCCTATGTAGGTGAACCTACGGACCACACGAACATCGACTTCGGCGAAGGTATCTGCGGTCAAGCGGCAGATAGAGAAGAGACATTTTTGGTCGATGATGTGGATCAAGAAAATAATTATCTATCGTGCAGTTCTAAAGTAAAATCGGAGATAGTCGTACCTATCTTTAAAGATGGAAAAGTGATAGGCGAGATAGACATCGACTCTCACAAAAAATCAAATTTTGACGAAGAAGATAAAGACCTTTTGGATGAGATCGCAGCTTTAGTCAAAAAGATACTTTAATATCTCTCGTGATCAAAGATATGGAAAGAGAAAAGTTAAAAGAAAAATATTCTTCAATCGAAGACGAAATACGTTCTAGGATAAGTGAATTCAAGAGGATATGGGAGAACGGCGAAGAGGACGAGATCTTCCATGAATTGATCTTCTGTCTTTTCACGCCTCAATCTAAAGCTAAGGTCTGTTGGGACACCGTTGAAAAGTTGAAGGATAAGGGGATGATAGAAGGGGGCGAAAAAAACAAGATAGCAGAAGAGATCAAAAGAGTGAGATTTAGACATAATAAAGCGGGTTATCTGGTCAAAGCGAGAGAGAAGTTTTTGGATGATGATCTTTCGCTGAAAGATAAATTGAAAGAATTCGACGACGGGAAAGAAGCCAGGGAATGGATAGTGGATAACATCAAGGGGCTGGGTTACAAGGAGAGCAGCCACTTTTTGCGAAACATCGGTTACACTCAAGACCTAGCCATACTGGACAGACACATACTTAAGAATCTGGAAGAACTAGGGGTCATAGAACAGATACCCAAAACTCTCACAAGAAAAAAATACTTAGATATAGAAAAAAAGATGAAGAGTTTTTCAGACGATGTAGGTATCCCTTTGGGCCATCTCGACTTGTTACTCTGGCATGAGGAAACGGGACATATCTTCAAATGATCTAGGTGTCTATTCTCTTCACGAATTCTTCAGCCCCTTTTCTTGACGGGGGCTCAGGCACTTCTTTTGGATAACCCAAGGGAGTGACGGTAGCCACGTAATGATCCTGGGGGACGCCCATCTTCTCCTTCACATCTTTCCTGTCCATGGCCGCGATCCAGCAAGTTCCTAGACCGTGGGACCAAGCGGTGAGCATGAAGTGATATGAGGCTATGTCACCATCTTGTTTCGGTCTTCCCGTCTTTTCTGGATCACTACAGATCGCGACCGCCATGGGAGCTTCGGCGATAGGTTGACTGTTCCGTCCTCTCCTATCGGCCATGAATTCGATGACTTCCCTGTCTCTCATAGGTATGAAATAATAGGACTGTGAGTTTTTAGATGTCGGTGCGAACCTGCAGGTTTCAAATATTTTCTGTAACGTCTTTTCAGAGATATCTTCATCTTTGTATTCTCTAACGCTCCTCCTGTTCTTTAGTAATTCTATCCCCTCCAAGTACGGCTCCAACTTGTGTAAAAAGGTTTGAAATTCCAAAGTCCTTCCTTCCGGATCTTCCGCAAAGAACTGGTATATCTGGAAGAAATCGTTCTCCGACGGTTCTCCTCGTGCCCTGTCCTTGAACTTTTCGTACATCTCGTCGACCTCCTCTTTAGTACGGTAGAATAAAGTGATAGTTCCTCCTTCGTCCATGGTTTCACTCTCGCAGAACCCTAGTAAAAGGTTGCCGTCCTTCACTATTTTACATTTATCTTGATCCAGCCAGAGCTCCATCCCTAGCTCTTCCATGTAGAAATCTTGTATCGTCTCTAAATCCCGGCTCCTGAAGAAATTCATCCCCGACATGGTTGGGCATATGTCTTGACATTAAAAATCTTTATGCATTCAAGATATTACTTTATCAACAGTTATCGGTTGCTGAAATAAAGGAATAATCAGGATAAGTTTTATTATGACGATTTCAGTTTACACATTTGATGACATACGATATCATGATCGTCGACGACGAGAAGAAGATGAGAAAACTCTTGAAAAAGATCATCTCGATAAAGCACAATGTGATCGGTGAGGCGAAAAATGGAAGAGAGGCCGTCAAAAAATACAGAAAATTGAATCCGGACCTGATCATCATGGACGTAAAGATGCCGAAGATGAACGGGTTCGAAGCTCTATCCAAGATCAAAGATATTAGCGGTTCTCAAAAAGTGATAATGTGTACTAGTGTAGACAAGCATAGGGATGTAGCAGGCGCGATGAAAAGGGGAGCCGATGCATATCTTGTAAAACCATACAAGAAAGATCAGCTGTTGAGCACCATCGAAGAAGTGATGAAATGATTGATTTTAGAGGGATAGATTAAAATCTCCTTCAAAACCAGTGTGTCTATCTAAATCGCAAGATATATCACCACGTGAAGGATTTGACCAGACATATTTTAGAGCCATATCTTACGGACGGGCGTATATGTCAGTAAAAAATTATAAATAAAAACCAAGTGTTTTGAGAGATGTGATCGAACGGCCCTAAGACGATCAGCATATGGGCCTTAACAAATACATAAACAAATGAAAAAATGTATCTCGAATATATCCTGTACCTGTCGCCCATAATATCGGCCGTGATCTTCTCTATATTTTTAGTCAATGAATTATTTCATAAAAAGGGCTCCGCTATCGGCAGATACTTTTTTTATCTTTCGTGTGCTATGCTTTTTTGGAGCATTGCATATCTGCTTCAACTAGCTCTTCCTGTTCCTGTCCTGTATATCTACTTTGGAAGGTTAAAATACTTGGGTACAGCCGGTACTACGATCTTCTGGTTAGGGTTTGCTCTTCTGTATTCGGGTAAAATGGACACTATAAGCACAAAAAAATTGATGATCATATCCGGGCCTCATCTCTTCTCTCTTTTCATGCTTTTGACGAATCCACTTCATAACCTTTTTTTCGTGGAAGAGATACCGACGTCGATCGGACCTCTTAATATTTCCCATTCCGTTTCGGGACCGATCTTCCATCTGTTCATGTATTATTCGTACGTTCTAGTCATTGCTGGGATCTTTGTTATATTTCAGGAAGCTATCAGGCTCAAGGATCTTTATCTGAAACAGTCTTTACTGTTGATAGCGGGTATATTGATGCCTTTTATCGCTAATGTCGTTTATCTATTCGAATTGGTCCCCTATTTTCCAGATAATTACGATCTTACGGTACTCATGTTCAGTATATCCGGAATAATAGTGTGGTACGCCATATTCAAGCTGCAGTTTTTGGACATATTTCCCATCGCAAGAGACGAAGTCTTCGATAATATCTCAGACTCCATTTTCGTTCTAGATAGTAAAGACAGGGTCATAGACCATAACCAGGAAGCGGAAAGGATGATCAAGAGAGGAATATTTCCTAAAAACAAACGGGACATAATGGGTAAAAATATGGATTGTTTGTTCTTTGAAACTCCTGAGATCATCAAAAAAGATGAACAAATCGAAGAAGCACGGGATGAGATAAATTTCAGTAATATGAACGAAGATAGATGGTACGATGTTAAAATGAATTCATTCTATAATGAACAGGGCCAGTTCATAGGAAGGATATTGATATTTCGTGACATCACGAAAAGAAAAAAGGCTGAAAAGAAGGCTGAATTTTTGCATTCGCTACTGAGACACGACTTGGGAAACAAATTACAGATAACCATGGGATTCTTAGAACTCCTACAAGACTCGGAGATCTCGGGAGAAGATAGAGAATTCCT
>PWHU01000079.1 GCA_003555395.1 Thermoplasmata archaeon | reverse complement strand
TCTGGAATGCCGAGGATATGAACTTTAAAAATTTCTCGTCGGCTGTAAGTTCTGATCTGTCCACCATCTCGGTCAAACTACTCTCTATATCCTTTATCATCTTATGGCTTATCGCTTCTATGATCGCATCTTTCGAATCAAAGTAATAATAAAAGAGTCCGTGGGCTACGCCGACTTCATCACATATATCATCTACAGAAGTCTCTTTAAAACCTTTTTTGCTGAACAGCATCTCGGCAGCATCTACCATCTTTTCTTTGGTTCTAGTTTCATCACTTACCATCCAGATCCCCTGACTGACAGTCAGTCTATCACTTTCTTACTATTAAAACATTTCTTCGTAAGATGATCTTCAGCGATCTATGATCTTTTTGACCATAGAACACCGACCACAGTACCCGTTACGAAAGCCGCGATCACCGATCCTACGATGATCCTCATCTGGTCCCAATCCACCTCGTCATCTATCGATTCGTCGTCCGGTTCTCCCACCGTCACTTCTACTGACTCGTCTCCCACCACTATCGTATATTCACCTTCGCTCCATGTCCTGTGTTCATCTCTCACCCATTCTATATCTTCGCTATCACCGGGCTCTAGGTCTTGAAGAACATATCCCTTATGACCGACTTCGTCTTCGGCCCCCTCGACGATGAGAGGCACATCCACCGGTTCTTCTCCCTGGTTGGTTACGGTGGCGGTTATAACAACGGGTCCATCCGTTGCCACTACAACACTGTCCTCTTCAGCGTTCACTGTCAGATCTTCCACAACCAAGTCTTGATCTGACGTCCTTTCCACTAACTCATGATGTTTGCCCGACTCTTTCGACTCATCTACTTCGACTAATAACAAAGATAGTCCGGTCAATAAAACAAGACAGCAGATCACTACTGTTATTTTATCCAACTGCATCATTCAAACCTCCTACAGATCTCCTTATATTTCAGCGTTATAAATCAGACGATATATGTAATTATCGACTCCGCAAATTTAAAATAACGATAAAGCGTTCATAACATCGATATATAACCCTGGTTGTATTAGATATAAAAAGCACAACGAGGAGGTTGAACCTATGTCCGAAAAAGAGGATGAAACATCTGGACTTTATAAAGTGGGGGACCCACCACATATCCATATCGGCTTCGACAAAAATCAGTTGATGCTGAAGACATTTCTATTGATGTCCATAATCGCCTACGCTTCTGTTATGGTGATGGGTATCCAAGCATTGTTCCATATCTTGATCGCATTGGGGACAGTGCTGATAGTACACGGTACTATGGATTCGTATCAGAAGTGGAGAGGGATAAAGCCCACCTATGATTCACCAGCTTCGCCTCTCGTCGCGGGCATGATCGTGGGCTTATGCATGCCTATAGCAGCTCCTTATCTGGTCACCGCTGTGGTAGCTTTCTTGACCATGTTCGTCTTCAAATATATGCAGGGTAAATATTTTGATCACAAGTATTTAAATCCCGCAGCAACTTCTAAATCAGTTCTCTTTTTGGCGCTAGCCGGTGTGTTCAGATTCGTTGATAGCGAGATCGCCGCAAGGGTTTACCATCCGCATCACCAGGAACTTGATCTTTTAAGCGCGGAAGGATTCGAAGGTGCGATGTGGATATTCAGAGGTGAGACGGTTCCTTTATTGGGCGCCGAGGTATCAGCTACTCAGGGTTTATTTTTCTGGCAGACACATGGCTGGATCGGTGGAGCTTCTGGTGTAGTAGTTCTCATAGTCGGTATAGTCGCGGCCTACTGGTTGAGATACAAATGGCGGATCATCCTTTCAACTCTCGGGACCATGACCATACTCGCAGTGGGCACCGGCCTCTATCTCGGAGGAGATCCACTACTGAGGGTAGCGTTCCATGTTTTCACGGGCAGCGTGATCTTCATGGCCTTCTTCATGGCGACGGAGCCTCAATCCACGCCGATGCCTGAGAACTCTCAATACATTTTTGGGATATCTCTTGCGATACTCACCTTTGTCTTACAGATTTACAACGTAGTCGGCGGTTCTTTGTACGCTTTGGTGATAATGAATATGGCTACTCCTTTATTGGATATGATCGTGATCAAAAGTCCCTATGGGCATAGAGAGTCTAAAGGAGGTGGGTGAGAATGCTAGAAGAGAAAGAACACGTTCATCATTTTAAAGAAAACGGCGGCTTTGAAGTAGATATTCGTATGAAACTAGAGTCCATAGACGATCCTTTCACCGAAGTTCCTCCATCTGACGAGATGACCGTTTTTCTCAATCAGCATATCGGTCCCGAAGGTGATCCCTTGGTAAAGAAAGGAGACGAAGTAGAATACGGTGAAAAGATAGTAGATTTCGGCGGTAAAGGTAAGATGTGCGTCCCCGTCCACAGCCCGGTTAACGGCGAAGTGAAAGGATATGCTTCAGTCAGACATCCTCTTTCCGGGGGAAAGGAAAGAGCGATCATAATAGAGACGGAAGATGAAGAGAAAGAGCCGTGCTACGAACCTCTAGATCCGAAGGAAGCGTCTCGAAAAGAGCTCTTGGAGAGGGTAAAAGAAGCAGGCATCGTAGGCCTTGGAGGCGCCGCGTTTCCCACTCACGTGAAGTTGGGTGAGGAAAACATCTCGCACTTGATAATCAACGCGAAGGAGAGCGACCCGAACCTCGCTTCCGACGTGAGGTTGATGATGGAAAAACCACAGTGGCTGATCGAAGGTATAAAACTGATGGGGCACATATTAGACGTGGAAGATATCACCTTTGCTACCAGAACTGAAGAAGGCGAGACCCCAGAATTCGAAGAGCTTCTTAGAGATAACGATGTGAGGATAAAAAGGGTCAGACCCAATTACTCGGTAGGAAGCGAAAGACTCCTTGTGAAAGAAGTTTTAGGTAAAGAAGTGCCCTCGGGAGAATTCCCCCCTCAGATAGGGACGATCGTTCATAACGTAGCTACCGCATACGCCACGGCTAAAGCGATAAAAGAAGGCGAATCTCTAGTCTCTAGAGGCATGACCTTTTACTCTAAAAAGACCGGGGGTAAAAATCTCTGGACCAGGATGGGCACCTCTATAGAACATATACTCGAATACGTAGGTGTCTCGCAGGTAGAATTCGAACGCATAGCTTTGGGCTCTATAATGATGGGGCCTACTATACCAGATCCTAGCTACCCAGTTTTGAAAGCTACTTCCGGTTTGACCGTTTTCACACCTGAAGAATCGGACCCTTATGAAGAAGAAAAACCTTGTATCAGATGCGGTTACTGTAACACCGTTTGTCCTGTCGATATATACCCTCAGATGATAATGAAAGCGGAAGAAAAGAACGACATAAAGAGGTTACAAAGTTTGAACGTGCTTGACTGTATCAACTGTGCACTATGCTCTTACGTGTGCCCGTCGAACATCAGATTGACACCGTACCTTGAACGCGCACAGAACAAGATCAGGAAGAAAAAAGGATGACCCTTTTTAAAGGAGAACATATTTAACTCTGTTCGAATTTTTAGGTGGGATGACTTACAAGACCATACAAGACACGATACACGGAAGCGTTAAGTTGGGCGGTCCTTTTCTCGAGTTGATCGACAGTCCAGAGATGCAGAGGTTGAGAGGTATAAAGCAGCTCGGACTAACCAACATGGTCTTTCCTGGGGCCAATCACACCAGACTCGAACATTCTATAGGTGCTTATCACCTCGCTGGGAAGATGGCGAACGAACTCGGACTGAGTGAAGATGAGAAGAAGACGGCAAAGGCCGCCGCTCTTTTACACGATGTTGGACACGCTCCTTTCAGTCATACGCTCGAATACATTTTGGAGGATAAGACCGGCAAGGATCACATGGACATCACCCAAGATCTGATAAAAGGAGATAAAAGTATAGAAGATCGAGATCATCCTACCATTCCGAAGATTTTAGAGAACAGCGGTATAGATCCTGAAAAAGTGGCGGAACTGATAAAGGAAAAACCGGAGAGGACGAAGATAACGGACCTTAACGTCCATAAAGGTCAAACTTATTTTGGTCAGGAAAAGTATCTGTACCAGATGATACACGGTGCATTGGACGTCGATCAGTTGGACTATCTGCTGAGAGATTCGCATTACACCGGAGCGGCTCACGGCGTGATAGACATCGAGCGGTTGATACAGACCGTGGAACTTCACAACGGCAACCTTATGATCTCTAAAGGAGGTATATCAGCGGTAGAAGGCATGCTGGTGGCGAGAGGATTGATGTACTCCTCGGTTTACTTCCACAAGACCGCGAGGATAGCGGAACTTATGCTCTCTAAAGCCGTGTACGAGTCGCAGGCCATGCCTGACGATATATACGAAATGAACGATAAGCAGTTCTGGAGCTTTTTGGAAAAACAGGGTGGATTTCAAAAAGAGATCGTCAGACGGATAAATTACAGAAAACTCTACAAGAAGGCCCTTACCTTGAGCAAAGAAGAGTTGACGGAATCCGCGGACGTAGACGTGAGCGACCTGGGGAGCGTTCAGGGCATAAGAAGACTGGAGCGCAGGATAGCAAGAAGTTTGAGGATAGACGATAAGAAGATACTCATCGATCTGCCCCACGAGAATCTTAAATTGTCCGAACCGAGGCTTTCCAAAACCGGCATAAAGGTGATAGACGAAGGCGAGATAAAAGAACTATCCAATTACAGTCCGTTGGCTAGAGCTCTTCAGCGTCGACCTACACATCAATATGCTATGATGGTTTCCTGTCCTTCGGAGATCAGGGAGCAAGTTAAAGAGGAAGGCATGAAAGAGTTGATGGGATAGGTGTCAGACGCCTAATATTTGAGGCAAAAGCTTTTAAAAGTAAGACTCTCTATCACCTATATGGAAGGTACTAGTCTGACGGAAACGGAAGAAGATTTTCAGGCAGAAGAAACCCAATCTTACGGGCGGGTCGGTGTAACTTTTGGCGACGTTGGTACTACATCATTGAAGTTCAACGTGGCGGCTTCCGTGGACAAAGGTGAGTATGTCCAGGTCTCTCATCCTGATATAGGATGGGTCTTGGGTCAGATAGATAATATAGAAAGGCAGAGCGACCTCTCTGTCGAGAAAGCTAGAGAGTTGAATGAAGGTAACCAAGTAGATATTGACGACACCGTTATCGCAAAGGTAAACATCATCGGTTACAGAGACGATAACGGTCTGTTGAGGGTCCCAGGTAATCCTTTCAGAGCCGGCGAACCCATTTACCTGGCAGAAGAAGAATTGATAAGAGAAGTTCTTGGTTTGAAGGAAAGTAAGGAGGGCGCATACATAGGAAAACTGAGAGGACACGATATAAAGGTGAGTATGAACATAAATACCATCGCCCAAAAACATCTTTCAGTGCTAGCCAAAACCGGGAGCGGTAAGAGTTACACAACCGGCGTCATAATAGAGGAGATGTTGAAGAACGACGTCACCATGGTTATTTTGGATCCACATGGGGAGTACAACTCCCTAGCGAAGGCGGGGAATCCCAAAAATACTGAAGAATTCGATATAGAACCTAGGGGCTATGGAGAAAAACTGACAGAATTTTCACCGGATCCCGAGATCAATCAGGGAGCCCGTCCGTTAAGATTCACCTTCAGAAACATGGCTACTAAAGATATACTCGAGATGTGCGGTTTGAACAAAAGGCGCAGCTACGTGACCAGCCTTGAGAACGCAAAATCTAAATTGGCTGTAAAAAAGGGTGAATTTGGTATCGAAGACGTGATCAACCTACTGAAGGGTAATGAAGAAGATAACTCTACTACGCTGGTGAAGGGTTTGGAAAGGTTAAAGGAGAAAAAAATATTTGCTGGAAAAGGGACCCGAATAGATGAGATAGTCAGTGAGGGGAAGGCATCTATAGTAAATTTTAAAGGAACACCGCCGGATATGCGTGGTTTCATCGTCGATAAGTTGGCAAATTCGATATTCGAACTGCGGAAGAGAAATAAGATACCCCCTCTGATAATGTTCGCCGAGGAGGCTCACAATTTCTGCCCACAGAGGGGGAAAGTTCAGTGCTCGGAGATCTTCAAAACCATCGCTTCTGAGGGTAGAAAATTCGGCTTAGGACTCGGTATCATAACACAAAGGCCAGCTAAGGTGGATAAGAACGTTTTGAGCCAGTGTAATACTCAGGTACTATTGAAAGTTACGAATCCCAACGACTTGAAAGCTATAGAGAAGTCCGTAGAGGGGATGACCAAGGGTATGAAAGAAGAGATCAAACGTTTGCCCGTAGGAGAGGCAATACTTTCAGGTGCTGGACTCTCAGAGCCTCTATTGGTTCAAGTCAGACCGAGACAAACGAAAGACGGTGGAGAATCCATCCGTGTCATATGACAAAGGAGGATCGCTTTGGTGGATAAAGAGAAGGTAAAAGAATACATATCCAAAACTGAGAAAGCGTTGGACAAGATCGAGATTGTTCAACCGGAGCGATCCCACTTCAAAGGTTTAGCGGAAGATTTTTTAGAGATGGTGGAAGCCTATCATGAAGATGCGAAGCATTTTTACGAAAAAGGAGATCATGTGAACGCTTTTGCCTGTATAAATTATGCACATGGCTGGCTTGACGCCGGCGCTAGACTGGGACTATTTGATACGGGAGGAGACGACCAGTTATTTACTCTAGCGGAATGATCTTCTCTTTAGTTTTTAACCTGTTTACGGTATGTTATCAATTTTTGATTCTTCAACCGAGTGTTTTGGCTTACCAAATATAAGTCCGATGATAGCTATAACGATTAGGAGTATGAAAAATATCGCACCTAGATTGTCCTCTACCCTTCTCACGAAACCTATCCATGCACGAAATATCCCTAGTTTAAGACCCCCTTCGTTTTCAACAGATAAAACATAATGTTTGCTACAATGACTGTAAATCGTTCCATCAACCGCTTGGATAGAGTAGATTCCATCATTAAAAGACCAACCAGATGACTTTAAATTATCCGTGTGATATCGATGTTGCCAGACCTTCTCTCCATCGCTACTATCGACTGCTGTCACATATCCGTCCCTCCCGCCGCTGTACACGAACCCATTTTCAGCATGTATAGATAAAACATGGCCCTCGTGATATGAATGACTCCAAAGGATCTCTTCTTTCTCGACATCAAAGGCAATCAATTCATCATAGCCTCCGCTGTATAATTCACCATGCTGAATGTGCAAAGATGAAGCCGAAACATCATGTAGCTCACGGTTCCATATCTTCTCTCCAGTGTCGGCATCAGCAGCAGTGACATTTCCGTCTAACGAGGAACTGTAGACAACTCCATCCTCGGCATGAACCGATGATACGGACTCATTGTGATGTTCATGCATCCAATATTTCTCTCCAGTCTCGGTGTCTGCACAGACTACAGTTCCATTTCTTGAAGCGGTAAAAATCATCCCTTGGCACACATGTATAGATTCAATCCTAGTTATGTACTTCCCCTCATGAAAAGAATTTGACCAGATCTTCTCTCCAGTGTCGGCATCGGCGGCGGTCACATTGCCGTGTTGGTCACCGCTGTAAACAATGCCTTCCGATACAAAAACTGAATATATCGCGATACTGTGCTGAGAAGGACCATGATGGCTGTGATTCCAAAGCAGTTCATTATTATCTATATCCACAGCTATGACTTGTCCTTCGATACTAAAAGGAGGACCTAGTTCTACCGCCCCTCCGTACACTACTCCATCAGAGATGAAAATTTTCCCAAACCTATTGAATGCATAACCATCCCATTTCCTTTCCTCCCAAACCACTGCACTAGGGTTCTCTCTTTTGCTTCCTTCTACGATCAATACCGTGGAGATCGCCCCTATGACAATAAGCCCGGCGACCAATATAATCCAGTATTTCTTAACTATATCCTCCTCACATATAAAATGTTAAACAAGTATTTATTATTTTCTTCTGCAGTTAGAGAAATTTTATCTCATGTTCTATAATCACCCAACTATCCTAACTCCACTATTATCTATCTCGGTAAGATAAACGTTTTCTTCTCCGACTTCCTTTTCAAAAAGTTCTTTCAATTCTTCAGTATCTCCAAAAAAGAAGACGGAATTACCTATCATCGCCATACTGCCTTTTCCAGAGCCCTCACCTATCTCTAGAAGTGATCTTACACCTTTTTTGATAAAATTGGTCTCTTCAGCGAACCTGTTCGAAAATTCCAAAAACCTATCGAAGCCGTTTTCGGGTAAAAATTCGTCCATGATATCTCCACCTATGATGTTTATCCACTCTGTCATCATCGGGTCTCTCAACACGTCCGGAGTCGACAAAGGGCTTCCGGCGACCGCTAAAACTACCTCCTTTTCTATCTTTTCTGTTTTGAGTTCTCCTTTCGGAGGTAGACCTTCTTTTACACGTATCTCGAAGCCTCCGTGGTACTGCCCTAAAACGTCGCCCATCCCTGTTCTACAGAAAATTTCCGATCTATGAGCCGCAGGAAGTGCTTTCTCTAGGTCGTCATCTAATTCTTCTAGAACGGCGGTACCCGCTGCGAGGGCACACGCTCCGCTCAGCCCGAAGCCTTGGCTGAAAGGAAGATCAGTTTCCAGTTCGATAGTGCCTCCTCTAGCGAATTGTCTTACAGTTTTTTCTACAACTAGAAAAGAAGTTTTTTCTCCGTCTACCTTTATCTCCCAGCTATCTCCCCTAACGTCCGCTTTTGCGGTCACACCAAGAGAAACAGAGAAACCCGCTCCTTTAGAACCTATCGGTATATCATTCGCTCTTTTATCCCCCAATTCTCTCTCTTCGGAGGGAAGGGTAAAAAAACCGGTTATATGCGCAGGTGAGAAGACTTTGCTGCTCATCTTGATCTCATCTCTCTTTCAGCTCGTTTAGAACAGCTTCGGCTATATCTCTTTTACTGCCTTCTACCCACTCTTCTTTGCTTGAGATATAGACTCTGTTTTCGTCTAAAGTCACGTCTTTTAAAGAGTTGGCAACCACGATATCGGCTCTTCCCTCTTCTATCATCTTTTCAGCAGCTTTTTTAGCCTCCTCTCTGGTGTCTTCTGCTTTGTAAGCTATCAAAGTGCTGACTTTTTTGTTCAATTCATCTATGAATTTAGGAACGGGTTCTAATTCTAACATTAGAGGTTCGGAAGACGATATCTTTTCATCTTTTATTTCCTTGACGCCGAAGTCCGATAGTGCTGCGGGAACTATAGCCGCATCTATTTCCGTTAAAGATTCACACATGTCGAAAAGATCGCCTACGGTCTCAAAACTCCTGTTCGGGATCCAGTGTGGTACTTCACCCTTCACGTCGCCGTGCCATACTTCCACATCCGCACCTTTTATGTACGCCCGCTTAGCCATCTCTAGTCCGCTTTTTCCCGACGCCCTGTTGGTTATCAATCTCATGCTGTCTATAGGCTCTAAACTTCTACCGGTAACTACCAGCACCTTTTTACCTTCAAGATCGTGGTTCAGTTCTCTTATCGCAGCGTCGACTATCTGTTCGTTACCAGCGGCTTTTGCGGCTCCTTCTTCTATCTTTGGACCTATCACCGTGACTTCCAATTTATCCTGGATATCCTTAAGGTTCTCCATGACGATAGGATGGTCATACATGGTCTGATGCATGGCGGGAACCACCGTCATCGGGATCTCGGAGCCGACGCACGTCGTCGCAAAGGTAGTGACTGGAGTATCGTCTATACCTTTAGCTATCTTCGAGATGGTATTAGCCGTGGCAGGGGCTATCAAAAACAGGTCGGCTTTGTCCGGTACGTTGCCGCAGTGAGTAACATGTTCAACTTTACCGGTCAATTCGGTGATGACTTCGTTACCAGATGCGAACTCCAGCGAATTGGGATGGACGATCTTCGAAGCCCACTCGGTCATCACGCAGTGGACTTCTGCCCCTTCCCTGATCAGTTTCCTAACCAGTTTTACACATTCGACGGCCGCTATACTGCCCGTTACACCTAAGATTATCTTCTTACCCGATAGGTCGGAACCTTCACTTCCTCTTAATTCCTCTGATGGATGCATGATGTAGCCTTAATCGGTTTAGATATTATTATTCTTTCCCTTCGGTTCGAATTGTTATAGGGAGATCTAGACCACACGATCGGAGAAAAAGAATATTACATAGAGCGTTATAGAACAGCGAGGAATCCCCCATGAATGAACTGTCATTTCCTTTACTAGGATGGTTAACCGATCTTGAAGGCGTGAGATTTAATCTAGCTTCCAGCAGCGTAAAAGCCAGGAGTCTTTCTGAGTTGGGTTCTATCGGGAAAGACATGG
>PWHU01000084.1 GCA_003555395.1 Thermoplasmata archaeon | reverse complement strand
CTTTACGTGGCTGTTAAAGTCAAGATAGGAGAATCCATAAGATTATTCTCTGAGAGGAACTTTATGCCGATCTTGAAGAAGGTTTGTGCCATCTTTTTCGGCGTCTTCGGGATATGGATCGTGGTATGGTTCATCGTCGCCATCGTTCCAACATCTATATCTCTAGAAGAAGGTGGCGTGGTTATATTCGACTATTTCAGTTTTCTCCCGTACAGCAGATATTACATATTCATAGAACAGTACGGTTATACATCCGCAGAAGTTTTCGCCGAGAGTGGAGGGCTTGCGGAACATCTAGCCCTTCAGCAGAGATCCCTTTACCTGACCATGGTATTTTCAGTCTTGTCTTTCGGGTTCATGCTCTTATCGATGCGTTTGAAACATCGAAAAGTTTTGAAAAAAATATTTTCTACTTTGAAACTCTCTGTGATACTACCTACGACCGTTTCGGCACTCTTGGGAAGCGCGATCCTTCATATCTCAGATCCTGATTTTATAGAGGGATGGGCCATAGATCCTACTTATGTTCTCCATTTTCCCTACATATTTTATATAGGTACCATGGGATTCCTTCTCGGCTGCTTCGGCTGTTTTATATTAGATTTCTATAGAGAAGAAAACATACTCTCAAAAACGTCTTCTAAAAACATGGCCTTGATCTCATTTTTGGCCGGTGGTTCATACGCATTCCTCATGGGTCCCATCCGGATCTCTCTGATCTTTGTTTTAGCGACCTTTTTGATGTTCGTATCGTTCCGAAGAGAGGAAAGGGCTTTCAGTATCCTCTCAAGCTTGACTTTTTCCACGGCTTGTTTCGTCATCTATATGATGGGGGTTTATACTCCGGCTATTTGGAAAACTAGGACCCGCGATATAGAGGGTTACATAACCGTTGATCTTTCCAGGAGACCGGAATTGACCGCCCAAATTTTAGGTTTAGGTATCATAATCTTTTTGATCATCCTAGGGATGAGCTTACTAACGTATGTGCTAGAAAAAGATCTTTTATCCAAGTGGTCGGACTCTCCTCAAATTATCCTATCAGCGGTCCTGATCGCTCTAGCTTTCCTTCCGGCAATCATGTTCAACGACTTAGATCATTTGATAGTTTTTGGAAGTCTGGGTTTTGCCTCGATCCTCTTGAGCGACGAAGACCTTCCGTTCGTGCCCATGGGTATTTCCTCTTTCATCTTGATTTACATACTTTTAAGCCTGTGGGGACTTATCCCCAGTTTATGAACTTCACTTCACCAAAACGTTTAAATACAGACCTCCTTTCTGAAAAGTCAAACCTGTAGAAGGAGCCATAGAACGCTTCTCAGGTTCCGTAACTACTACAGGAGGTTATTAACGTGGCAGATGAAAAAACCATTGAAGCAGTTAAGAAAGCTTTAGAAGCCGCACCGGAAAGGAATTTTGAAGAGAGCTTAGAGTTAGCTATAAATCTAAGAGATGTTGATCTTTCTCAACCCCAGAATAGGATCGACGAAGAGATCGTATTGCCGAATGGAAGAGGTAAAGAGATCAAAGTAGGGGTTTTTGGAAGCGGAGAATTGGCTTTAGAAGCGAAAGAGGTCGCGGATACAGTCATAGAGCCCGAGGAGATAGAGGATCTAGCTGAAGACGGGAGCAGATCTCGAAAATTGGCCGAGGAACATCAATTTTTCTTGGCGGAACCCCCGCTCATGACCGTGATAGGTAGAGAACTCGGTTCTATACTCGGTCCTAAGGGAAAGATGCCGACTCCTATCAAACCAGACGACGATCTGAAGAGTATAGTGACTTCCTTGAAAGGTACGGTACGTGCCCGTTCTAGAGACAGAAGGACTTTTCATGTACCAGTAGGCACTGAGAAATTAGATCTAGAAGATATAGCCGACAACGTAGATACCGTGTTAAGAAGGATAATACAGAATCTCGATAGAAGGGAAGTAAATATAGATAGCGTGTATGTGAAAACGACCATGGGCCCAGCCATGAGGATCATGTGAGGGATGAAAAGATGAGCGAAGATATTCCTGAGTGGAAATTAAAAGAAGTAAAAAAACTCACTAACCTGTTGGAGACTTCACTGGTGATCGGAGTAGTCAACGTAGAAGGTATTCCGGCTTATCAGATGCAGCAGATGAGAGATAAGTTGAGAGGAACCGCCAATCTGAGGGTTTCTAAGAATACTTTTCTAGAAAAGGCCATCAAAAGGGCTTCTGAAAAACGAGAAGGCCTTGAGGAGATGCAGAAATTTATCGAGGGGCAGGTAGCCATCGTTTCTACTAACCTGAACCCGTTCAAATTGTTCAACAGGATGGAGAATACTAAGACCAAGGCCCCCGCAAGTGGTGGAGAAACAGCGCCTGAAAACGTAAAAGTTGAAGAAGGCGACCCCCCATTCAAACCTGGTCCTATCGTTGGTGATCTGCAGAAAGTTGGAATACCCGCTTCTATACAGAGTGGTAAAGTGGTCATCAATAAAACGAAAACCGTGGTCAAAGAAGGCGAAACCATCAGTCCCGATCTCGCTTCTATGCTGCGTAGGCTCGATATCAACCCGATAACGGTGGGCCTCGATCTCAAGTCCGTATATGAAGAAGGCCTGATTTATGAAAAAGAGGACCTGGATATCGATCCTTCAGAATTTTTGGAAGATCTGAAGGGATGCGCAAGCTCCGCATTTGCTTTATCAGTGAACGTAGGATACCCGACCAGGGAGAACATCACCACGTTGATAGGAAAGAGTCATGGAGACGCGATGAGTTTGGCCTTCAACAGCGACATAATCAATGAAAAGACATTAAGACCCATGATCTCCAAAGGTTTCCAGAACATGATGAGTCTAGCATCCAAACTCGATGTTGAAGCGATGGATGATGAGTTGAAAGAAAAACTGGGTAAGGAGAGTGAAGAAGAGGATTCTGACGACGAAGATGAAGATGATAAGGAACAAGATGATGATGAGGAATAAAATAAAAATGTACTGTTCAAAGGAGGTATAAAAGATGGAATATGTGTACAGCGCGATGCTGCTTCATTCGGCAGGTAAGGAGATAACAGAAGACGGCGTCACCGGTATCTTAGAGGCCGCAGGTGTAGATGTTGACGAAGCTAGAGTCAAAGCTTTGACCGCAAGTCTCGAAGATGTTGACATAGACGAGGCTATCGAAGAAGGATTTGCGATGCCAACCGGTGGTGCCGCCGCAGCAGCTCCAGAGGCCGCCGAAACCGAAGAAGAAGAGGAAGAAGAAGAGGAAGAGGAAGAAGATCGAGACGAAGAAAAAGAGAAAGAAGAGGCAGCAGAAGGATTAGGGTCTTTATTCTAAAGGACCTGATCAAAGAGAACTCTCTTCCTCGCAGGGTAGTATAAACTCTATCCTGGCGATGGACAAAACCTTTCCATTATTTTTAATTTGTTTTAATGAAAATAAGCAAAGAATAAATTTTTTCAATCAGAACTGTGGATCCCTTTTTTCCAAAAAGGCTCCCATGCCTTCCTTCTGATCAGGGGCTTCAAAACAATCCTTGAATCTATCTCTCTCGATCTTCAACGATTCTTCTCTTGATTTTCCCCTGCCTTGATCCATGGCCTGCTTTGCTTTCTCTATAGCAAAAGGACTGTTCTCTATTATCCTCTCAGCTATATTCCGAGTCTCATCCATGAGCTCGTCATCTTCCACCACATGATTGACTATATCCCATTCTTTAGCCTCTTCGGCACCGAGCTTTCTACCTGTGAATATAATCTCCTTTGCCTTAGCCGGTCCGATAGATTCTTCGAGCCTATGAGTCCCTCCAAATCCAGGTATTATACCGAGACCGACCTCCGGTTGACCGAATAAGGCTTTCTCAGAAGCCACAATAAAATCGCAGCTAAGAGCTAGTTCCAAGCCCCCTCCAAGAGCGTATCCGTTTACCGCACCGATAACAGGGCAAGACAAATCCTGCAGTTTGTTGAATATATTCTGCCCTCTTCTGGAGAATTCTCTAGCCTCCTTGGGTTCCATGTCCTTCATCTCTTTTATATCGGCTCCCGCTATGAAGGCCTTACCTTCTCCAGTCACTATGAGAGCCCTTATATTTTCGTCAATTATATCTTCGAGCTTGTTTTCCAACTCGTCAAGCATCTTTTTACAAACTGCATTCATCGGCGGGTTATCGATGGTGATTATCGCGATTTTGTCCTCCTTTTGGATATCGATCAAGTGTAACACCTCATCTATAATCGTAAAAACCTTCCCCGGTCTTTCGACCTAACTTTCCCGCTCTGACCATCTTCTTTAGGAGAGGACACGGCCTGTATTTAGGCTCGCCGAACTCTTCGTAAAGAACTTTCATTATCTCAAGAACAACGTCAAGGCCGATCATGTCGGCCAATTCTAAGGGTCCCATGGGGGGATTCGCGCCGAGTTTCATCATCTTATCTATATCTTCTTTTGAGGCTACACCTTCATGATGTGTAAAGATCGCCTCGTTTATCATGGGTATCAATATCCTATTAACTGCGAAACCTGGTGAATCCTTCACCTCTACTGGTTTTTTACCGATCTTTTCAGCAAGAGAGGATATCAGATCCCTAGTTTCATCACTAGTCTCCAAACCTCTTATGACTTCGACGAGGTCCATCATGGGAACGGGATTGAAAAAGTGCATTCCTATGAATTTTTGAGGTCTTTCCGTGGCGGAAGCTAACTCCGTTATGGGGATAGTAGAAGTATTTGTGGCAAAAATCGTGTCAGAATCACAGACTTCTTCGAGTTCTCTAAAGACTTCTTTTTTTATACCTACGTCTTCGATAACTGCCTCTATTATGACATCACTTGTTTGTAGATCTTCAAGGGACAATGTGGTATCTATCCTCCGCAATGTTTCTTTCTTTTCTTCCTCAGAGACATATCCCTTTTCAACGCCCTTAGATAGATTGTTTTCTATCTTCTCTAATGCTTTTTCGAGCAGTTCTTCTTCGATATCCCTCATGATCACTTCATGACCGTTCTGAGCCGACACTTGAGCTATCCCTTGGCCCATGGTACCGGCGCCTATGATTCCTATTTTCTCGATATCTTCAACCACCATATTTTATCCTCCTTTGCTAGTTTTTGATAAATCGTTTCGTCCTAGAGGAATTTATCCCGACTTATAAGATTATTGGATAGCGGTGGATATGTGTAATCATCTCTTTAGAAGCATCGCTATACCCATGCCTCCGCCTATACATAGTGTGCTCAACCCTAAGTCGGACTTTCTCCTCCTCATCTCGTGTAGGAGCGTTACGATGATCCTTGCTCCTGAAGTTCCTATAGGATGTCCCAAAGAAATTCCAGAACCGTGTGGATTCACGTTTTCTCCTCCTTGGTCTGTCATGCCGACTCCGTACTTTGGAGTATCTAATTCATCCATACATGCAAGTACTTGTGCAGCGAAAGCCTCGTTCTCCTCTATCAGGTCGATATCGTCCTCACTGTGATCTACATTGTCCAACAGTTTTTTCGTAGCTGAAACAGGTCCTAAACCCATGTATTGTGGATCTACGCCAGCGCTGGCATATCCTTCGATAGAACCCATTATATCGAGTCCATGTTCTTCGGCGAACTCCTTAGAGGTGATCAATAAAGCTGCTGCTCCGTCAGAGATCCCTGCGGAAGTCGCCGCTGTAACGGTACCTTCTTTTTTAAATGCGGGTGGCAATTTTTTGACGGCTTCCAAACTTGTGTCCCTCGGAAGTTCATCCATATCTACTGTCCCCTTTTTCTTTTTTACGGGGACGATCTCGTCTTCAAAGACTCCTTCTTCTACGGCTTTCAGCGCTCTATTTTGGCTTTCAACAGCTAACCTTTCTTGTTCCTCTCTAGATATATCATAAGCTTCGGCTAGATTTTCGGCGGTTATACCCATATGGCAGTCGTAAAAAATCTCATAAAGGCCGTCCCATACCATCATGTCTATCGCTTCAGCCTTACCGTCTAGATCCATACGGTAACCCCATCTTGCCTTCGGAAGTAAGTAGGGGGCATTACTCATGCTTTCCGTCCCTCCGGCTATTATCGCTTCACTTTCACCGTTCTTTATGGCACTAGCGGCTAAAGTCACTGACTTCATACCAGAACCGCATACCTTGTTGACAGTATATGCCGGAACATCTCTAGGAAGACCTGCCATGATACTAGACTGCCTTGCGGGATTTTGTCCCTGTCCACCCTGCAGGACGTTACCAAGTATCACTTCATCCATCTCTATCTGTTGAAGATCTTCGTCCCAATCTTGATGTTTTTCTTCTATCGGTGCCTTTTCCACGTTTTTGAATCTTTCTGGTCTGAAACTTTTGGTCTTTTCCGAAACCATCGGTCGTAAACCCGCGTCTCGCATCAACCCTTCTATGGTTATTCTTCCGAGTTCAGCCGCTGTCAGATCGCTCAACGCTCCACCAAACTTTCCCTGAGGAGTTCTTACTCCTGAAACTATGACCGGTTCACTCATATTATTCACTCTACTATCTTTCACTTCATTTAGTTTGCGATATTTAAAATTGCCGTGGTTCGTTCATTTTGTTTCGGACCTAATCTCGATGAGTTATGGGAAAGATTTATCTATTCTGAGTATAGTTAATGCCCGATCGATATGTCTGAAGAACACAACATGTACGATTATGAAAAAGTGAGAGAGGATTTCGAGTGGAACGTTCCTGAATACTATAACTTTAGCTTCGATGAACTGGACGAGAGAGCGAAAGAGATGCCCGACAAAGATGCGTTGATCTCGATAGATAATTCAGGTGAGAAAGCTGAGAAACACACGTTCAAAGAGCTGAGTGAACTGTCCAATAAGTTCGCTAACGTCCTCAGGAACATGGGAGTTGAAAAGGGAGATAGAGCTATGGTCTTGATACATAGGATTCCCGAGTGGTATGTGGCCGTCCTTGGTATGATGAAGCTCGGCGTGATACCTATACCGACTCCGAATCTTGCGGTCTCCGAAGATATCACATATAGGATAGAGAGGTCACAGGCTAGTACTATAGTTACGGACTGGTCGAACCACGAGAAAGTGGACAAGGTCAGAGACAAGGACGAGATGTCTTCTCTCAACAACTATATACTGGTGAACCCAGAAGAAGATAAAGAAGGATGGAAAAATTTCGATGATCTCATGGAGAAAGCTTCACCAGAACTTGATAGAGACGAAATAGAAAAGACGAGGAGCGACGATCCTTTACTCATATACTTCACCTCCGGGACTACTGGACAGCCGAAGATGGTCTTACACACACATTCTTACCCACTGGGACACGAAGTCACAGCCAAGTACGTGCAGGACTTGAAAAAAGATGATATAAATTGGACTATCGCCGATAATGGTTGGGCGAAGGCTGTTTGGGGCAAATTGTTCGGCCAGTGGATCGTCGGAGCTACGATAGTACAGCAGAACATCACCGGAAGATTCGATCCGAAGAAAGCTTTAAAGGTACTTCAGGATCATAATATCACCACTTTCTGCGTACCACCTACCATATACAAAATGATGATCAACGAGGACGTTGAAAGCTACGATCTCAGTTCGCTTCGCCACTGTTTAAGTGCAGGTGAACCTCTCAATCCAGATGTCATCGATAAATGGGAAGAGTACACCGGTCTACGCATCTACGATTACTACGGTCAGACGGAGAGCGTCGCATTGGTGGCCAACTACCCTAACATGGAAGTTAAAGCCGGTTCTATGGGTAAACCTACACCGGGTCACGACGTTGACATAATAAACGACGATCAGGAAAGATTATCTGCTGGAGAAGAAGGTCATATCGGTCTAAAGGTCAAACCCGAAAGACCACCTGGACTTTTCAAGGAGTACTGGAAGGACGAAGATAAAACTAAAAGTGTCTTTGAAGGCGATTGGTACTACACAGGTGATAAAGCATACAAGGACGAAGACGGATACTTCTGGTTCGTCGGTAGAGCAGACGACGTGATCAAAGCCTCAGGCTATAGGATAGGCCCATTTGAGGTGGAAAGTGCACTTCAAGAGCATCCAGCGGTACAGGAGCCCGCAGTGATCGGTGCACCTCACGAAGTAAGAGGCAAAATAGTCAAGGCCTACGTTATACTCAACGACGGATACGAACCGAGTGAAGAGTTGAAAAAAGAACTCCAGGACCATGTGAAGGAAGTCACCGCACCTTACAAGTATCCAAGAGAGATAGAATTTGTCGAAGAGCTCCCGAAAACCATAAGCGGTAAGATCAGAAGAACTGAGCTTCGTGAAAGAGCGGAAGAAAAGTACCTGAAAGACCACGACCAACTCCCTTACTGATCTCAACCCTTTTTTTCTCTTTTTCTTCCTCTATCTTTTAATAATAGATTCACATTGATCGAATTGGTGTAAATGATGAGTGATGGCACATGGAAAAGCGAAAACCTGAAATGTCCCGAGTGTGATTCTGATCTGGTCAAGACCGAATGGGACCTTCCAGAGGAAGACAAAAGTATCAATATGATATCCATGAAAGTTCAATTTTTGGTAGACCCGATACACGTAAAAGCTAGATGTCCGGAATGTGATATAGAATTCAAGGCCAAGTACGAATTAAAGGATATCATGTCCATGGAGTGAAGAAGTCGAAAATATGGCCTTCTATGTTTTTGGCTTTAGAAATCCTGAAGAGCAGCCATCAGTTCGTTCCGAGCTCGGTATCTAGATTCTTTAAAGCTTTTTTACATTTCTTTACCCAGGGTTCCATCTCTGTCTTTTCGAAATATTTAAGCGCAGATCTCAAATATCCTTCTGCGATACCCATTTCGCCCTTTTCTTTGAATAAGAGAGCATATTCATAGGTCGCCTTCGCCTTCTTGACTTTGTTACCCGTCTCATCAAGCATCTTCATGGCCATTTTGAACTCTTTTACGGCTTTGTTCGATTCGCCTTTTTCCCTGTAGATGGTCCCGAGTACCCTATGACTCAAACCTTCTTTTCCTTTCATGCCTATGCTTGAGGATAGTTCCACCGCCTTTTTGGCTTGATTGACAGCACTTTCATGATCTCCTCTTTCAAGATTTGTCTCCGCCAAACCACAATGATTTTCTATAGAGTCCAGTTCACTTCCTAGTTCAGAACATATATCTAGACTTTCTTCATACTTTTTCTCGGCCTTTTTTATCTTGCCCTCTTCTCGGTAGACGTCCCCTAGACCTGTCAGTGAGATAGCTAAACCTTCTTTATCCCCTATGTCTTCTTTGATCTCTATGCTCCTTTCGTAGCTCTCCAAGGCCGCGTTCATCTTTCCTTTGCTGAAATAGATCAGCCCAATATTATGTAGCGTATTTGCGATACCGATTCTATCTCCTATCTCCTCTTTGATCTTCATGCTCCTCTCATGTGCATCCAGAGAGGCATCTAGTTCTCCCCTGTCCCAGTAGACCGTACCGATATTATTCAATGATTGAGCTATTCCCATCTTATCACCTATCCTCTGTTCGATTTCGAGACTTTCCTTGAATAGCTCGAGTGCTGCATCAAGTTCTCCTTTATACCAGTATACAGATCCTATATTGTTGATGGATTTAGCTATACCTTTTTCGTCGCCGATCTTCTTCCTTATATCAAGAGCTTTTTTAAGATTATCTAGGGCTTTGTCGTGATCGCCTTCCCTGTAGTAAACCGATCCGAGTTTATGAAGGGTTTTTGCGGTAAGCTTCTCGTTTCCTCTCCGTTCAGCTATTTTTCTGCCCTGTGTAATAAATTTCTTAGCTTTATCGTAATCTCCCTTCCTGAAGAGCAGCCAGCCTTTTACATCATATATCTCTACTTTCTCGTCACAGTCCTCTTTCAATAAAGATAATGCCTTTTCACATCTTTCTAGACCTTCATCATATCGGCCTTCTCTCTCGTGCACTTCCGCTATCTTTCTGTGAAGTTCAGCGCTTTTTTCGTCACATTCCGATATATCTAAGGCGATACGATATTTTTCTACAGCATTTTCATCTTTTCCTAATATTTGATATGCGCTACCTAACTCCCCCAACGTCTCTATTAACTTCTCTTTGATCTTGTCTTCTGAAAGCTTTTCACCTGCGTTCAATGCCCTGTTATAATGGTCGATAGCATCTTCGTGAGCGTAAACTTCCTCAGCCTTTTTTCCCGCCTTAAAATAAAGATCCAAAGCTTGTTCGTATTCCTTACTTCCTTCATGATGTTTCGCTAAAGGCAAGTATTTATCTTCGATCTGTTCTGAATATACTTCCCTGATGCTATCTGCCAATTTTTTGTGATATACTCTCTTTTTTCTTTCCATCATGCCTCTGTATACCGCATCCCTTATCAGATCGTGATGAAAGT
>PWHU01000033.1 GCA_003555395.1 Thermoplasmata archaeon | reverse complement strand
CTTCGATCTTCATGTGTGTCTTTATCGGAACTTTGATCCCGCCACGTCTTTGTTTGGACGGTATCTTGAAGAAGTAGTCTGCGATGTCGGAATTACACTCTTTTATCTCGATGAGATCTTTACGGAGAAATATAGGATATTCTTTCCCGCCCTTCAGATCATCTAGATCAAGATTCCTACCAGCCTGCTGCTTGTGTGCGCGGTATACTCCGTTCGCTCCTTTCTTAGTGTGCAGCCACTGCTGATAGTTAGACCACATCCGTCCAAGCTGTTTTCGCTTTATCTTTGTCAGCTTGACAATAGCTGACTTGACAGTTTTCTTTGCTTCCATCTTCCTTGTATATACAATGAGTACACGCTATTTAGACTTCTACTTAGGGGAGGCGTCAGTGAAAGTAGCATTCATCCCCGCGGCAGAGCCGTGGGGTTTTTTGCTTTCACAACTCCATAAAGGTGGTAAATATCCTCTAGGTTCAAGGAGATAAAACACTGAAAAAAATTTTATCGGCCTGATCAAAATCAACAATCTATTTATAATGCTGATGCACATATAGGGATAGGTTCTACTATGCTTTACCCTCGGAAGTATAGGACATTAGGAGTATTGTTGGCCGTTGTTTTGTTAGCGTTTGGGAGTTCGAGCAGTGTAGTCCTATCTATAGGTCAGGAATATGACGGGCAGGAATCTTTTACTGATCTAGAAGAAAATGAACTCCCTTCGATCACGACGCGGTCTGCTGAAGATATAACTTCTGATTCGGCCCTCCTTAGAGGAGAAGTTGAAAGTTTAGGCCGGATAGATGAGAAAGAGTTTGGTATTCACTTCTATTGGAGGGAAACAAATAGAGAAATGTGGGATAAGTTATCCGTTGGCGCTGTAGACGAGGAGGGTCTATTTGATATGCGGTTATCAAATCTTGATAGTGGAACTACATATGAATATTATGCTTCTGTCGATTGTGCCCAAGGAAACACACCTTGTAGAGAAGATGGTGTAGTAAAAACTTTTAGAACACTATCTGAAACGGCTCATTGGCAGGTTCAGACCATTGAAGACTGGCGAAACTATGCCCACCATTATAATAATACCTGGATCAACAACGATCGTTTAGAGCTACAAAGGGAATATGCTCTCGAATTCGATGGAGAAGATGGTAGGGTCGACGTCGGAGATCCTTCTGATCTAGAAGAAGAGCTCATGGGCGATAAAACCATCTCGATGTGGATAAGTCCTGATGAGATCATGGATGGAGAGAGGAGAGGTGTTTGGGACCAGGCATATTGGGAATCAGGAGGAACGATAATCGAAGAGCCTTCAGATCACGGATATGCAGATGATCAGTGGTTGAATTACTTTTATGGGGGTGGAGAAGATTGGCAATGGGAAGGTTTTGGTACTACCATGACCCGAGAAGAAGTTGAGTTGGGAGAATGGTATCATGTGGTGTTGGTGAGGGACATAAATGAAGATTCGCTGGAATGGTGGATCAATGGGCAAAGAGATGCTCTCTATGAGGGATTACCGTATGAGGCTGAAACACCAGGAGTTGAAGATTTACTTATAGGAGATGGAGACAGTTTTTGGGAATACGAAACTTACTACGGCAGAATCGATGATTTCCGCATATATGACAGACCTTTAACTCAAACGGGGATAGAGGAATTATACGAAAATAGGTACAAAGAAATAGGAGATGAAGCGGCTTGGTGGCCCATGAATGAAGGATTAGGAGGTACTGTTTATGATTTTTCCCACAATGACAACCATGGAGATATAATCGACGCACAGTGGGTCGATATCGGTGCTATGAACGAAGGTGATTGGGCTTCGGTTTTATGGGAAGCACCTTTCGATCAAGGCTCTTATGTAAGAGAATTCGAGACCACCGCTGAGATAGGAGATGATCAGACAGCTAATGTTCGTGTTGGAGTCGACGAAACCGATAACGATGAGATAGATGTGTGGAGCGATTGGAAAGAGCTGAACGACGGCATGAACAATTTCAGCGGAGAGGACTTAGATCTTCCAAACGGCTACCGCTATGGGATCGAATACCGTCTACAGGCCGAGGGCTTTGAAAGTCCCTGGATAGAAGATTTCATGCTTGAAGTACAGAACATCACTTCACCTTTAGTGGATACACTCTACCCTGAAGATATAACTTACGAGTCTGCGGTCCTTAAAGGTGAACTGATCGAGACCAGTGGTTTAAATAGCATCGATCTGTATTTCTGTTGGCGTGAAACAGGCGGAGAGTGGCAAGAAGTTTTGGTCGAAGAGGGCGTTAACGAACCTCAAATTTTTGAATATGAACTCTCAGCTCTAGAATCAAACGTTTATCATGAATTTTACGCTTATGCTGAAGGTGAGCACGAGGCTGAAACTTTCAGGGGTGAAGGAGTGATACATATCTTTTTTACAGGGGATGAATTGACTTGGTCCTCTCAAGACGATTGGGAAAATGCTGTTAAGGATGAGAATATCGAAATCGACGGTGACAGCATAAGGTTGTCTCCAACCATACTAGAAAGAGAAGAAAGCGGATGTGACGATTGGGACGTATATCATCACCGCGAGAATCTGATATGCGATGAAGGTGATCTTGTCTTGGAGAATAATCCAGCTTTACAATTTGATGGAGAAACATCTTATACGGAGATACCCTATGATGAAAGTCTGCAAATCTCTGATGAGATAACTTTGAGTGCATGGGTTTATAGAAGTGATGTAAACTATTTTGATCTTATAGCGGGTAATGGAGGTGGTTGGGATGACCACGGTTATCAGCTCATTGGCAACACCGCTGGCGGGATCCGTTTTGAGCTTCAGGGGGATAATGATAAGACCGCCGTAGATTCACAAACAGAGACATCGGATCGTTGGCATCATGTTGTGGGCGTATGGGATGCTGATTCTGAAGAGATGAAGATATATGTTGATGGGGTGGAAGAGAACAGCGCAACATTCACCGGTCCTATAGGTATATCCCCTCACGACCTAGGTATTGGATATGGGTTGTATGATACTTACGGCGGAGGGCATTGGGAAGGTCTTATAGATGAGGTACGCATCTATGATAGGTCCCTTTCCGAAAAGGAGATCCAGAATCTGTATGAAAGAGAACAAGTTGAGGAAGGTCTGGTGAGTTGGTGGCCCATAGATAGTGGCTCTGGCGATACGATATTCGACGGTTCTAGCAATGAGAATCATGGAAATATTCATGATGCTGAATGGATCGATCCCAATTACATAGGCCCGCATAACGAAGAGGGCATTGGAAGACGTATATCACTTCCTCTCAATTTAGACCAGATAGATGAAGTATCTGAATCTATTATTGAGTGGGACTCTACAGAGACGGATGAGACGGATATAGAGATAGAGACTGCTGTACTTGAAAGGAACGTGGATCCGCTCGATCCCATAGAAGTATTTGAGGCCACTTCAACGGGCATGGAAGGAGAAGTACAAAATTGGACCGTCCCTGAAACAGGAGTGTATGAGATAAATGTCCGTGGAGCTCAGGGCGGAGGCCAGTACGGTGGAAGAGGTGCCTTAGTTAGCGGGGAGTTCGAACTCGCTGAAGGTGAAGTACTTTGGATAGTGACGGGACATCAGGGTTTAGGCCCGGAAGATACCGGTATGGAAAACGGACACGGTACAGGAGGAGGAGCTAGTTACGTTGCTGTTGAAGATGAAGATGGAGAGTTAATACCTCTCTTAGTAGCTGGTGGAGGAGGAGCTAACGATCACGGAGAGAGCGTAGAATACGAACACCATGGAAGGACCACAGAAAGAGGAGGAGAAGCATTTCAGGATGGGGGAGGAGAGACTGGAAGTCCCGGATATGATGGAAATGGTGGAACAGGAGATGATGGAGGTTCTTACCCACCAGTTTGGGGTGGAGCCGGCTGGTTGACAGGTAATGATGGAAACGCCGAAGCCATAAGAGATGATCCTACAGGTTGCTCAGATACAACTTTTGAAGGCGGTTTTGGTGGAGGAGGAAGTAGTGATGGTAGCGGATGGTCTAGGACCGCTGGAGGAGGAGGCTACTCAGGAGGGGCTGGAGCCCGTGGGGAGAACTGGGCAGTAGGAGGCGGTGGAGGCTCATTCGTTAACGACTCGGCAGATTCAGTCGATAGGATTGAAGGAGAGAACCAAGGGTCCGGAGAGGTCGTGATATATAGAGATCACTGGAAGGAAGCTGAGAGCGGTGAATCCATACCAGAAATAGAAGAAGGCGATGACCTCACCGGCAAAGTTCTTTGGGTCCGGCAGACACTTAGCACGAACGATTCAACACAAACACCTAGACTGCATTCCCTGAACGTGGAGATAGAGAACAAACTAAGAGAAGGTCATCTTTTGACCTGGTCGAAGTCTATGATAGAGTCGAAGCCGGACTTGATTGATTTAGAATACGAGCTCAACGGCCAAGAGATCAGCATCGACGCCATAGGGAGCCCAGGGACAGAGGAAGAAGAAGTTATCAGTGGTATAGTACTAGAAGGTCAGGAATTTGTGGCTTTGGATTGGGATCAAAGTCATCTGACTTATCAGATACTGGTCGAGATGGAGAGTTTAGATGGTGAAAGTTCGCCAGAACTCGATTCCCTCTCTTTGGGAAAAGAACCACCTATTATCGCAAGTCAGGAGGCACAAGACATAACTCTAGATTCCGCGGTCCTACATGGTGAAATAATAGATATGGCGTCTTCTGATAGTTTAGAAGCCTTCTTCCAGTACAGAGAAGAGGGTATGGATACTTGGTATGAAACAAGTCGATCAGAACTTGAAGAAGCTCAGAGCTTTTCTGTGGAAATTGACGATTTAAATTCGGGCACCAAATATGAATTCAGAGCAGCAGCCGAATGGCAGTACCCTGAAGGTTATGTGAATCAAGAGTATGGTACGACCCTAGACTTCATCACCATGGTAGGATTATCACTTGATTCAACTGAAGGAGGTCATACTCAACCCGAAGAAGGTGAGCACACATTTGAATATGGTGAGGAGGTGGGGATCCAGGCGATGCCGGACGAAGGATGGGATTTCAGCCAGTGGGAAGGAGACGTTTCAGAAGAGCATGAGGAAGACGAAGAGATAACGTTGGTAATGGACGAGGACAAGACACTGACAGCCCATTTTGTGGAATACGATCCTGAGATTGAACACGAGCTAACAGTAGATATAGAAGGAGAGGGTTTTGTAGAGATAGATGGAACAGCAGTCGAAGTTCCTTATAGTGAGAAGTATGAGGAGGATACTGAAATCGAATTGAGAGCGGTATCTGACGAGGGCTGGTATTTTGATGGATGGACAGGCGATAGCACAGAAACGGATGAAAAGATAACAGTGATTATGGACGATGATAAGGAGTTTAAAGCCAACTTTTTAGAATACGATCCTGAGATTGAACATGAGCTAACGGTAGATATAGAAGGAGAGGGTTTTGTAGAGATAGATGGAACAGCAGTCGAAATTCCTTACAAAGAAGAATACCAGGAAGGAAGCCAAGTAGAACTGAAAGCGACCCCGGACGAAGAGTGGCAGTTCAGTCATTGGCTCGGAGATTATCCGGATGGAGAGCAGGAAGAAACGACCATAGATGTGGTGATGGAAGGAGACCGTGCACTGACGGCATACTTCGAAAGAGTCGATCCAGATGTGGAAAGAGAGCTCACTATAAATGTTGAAGGTGAAGGTACCACCGATCCGGAATCAGGGATACATAATTATTTACACGGAGAAGCGGTTTCCGTCAGAGCTTCACCGGAAGAAGGATGGGTGTTCTCAGAATGGACCGGTGACCATACTGGAACAGAAGAAGAGATAACCATCGTCATGGATGACGACAAAAACATAACGGCTCATTTTGAAGAAGATGTAGAAGTCGAGACTTACGATCTTGTCATAAATGTTGAAGGAGAAGGCACAACATATCCTGAACCCGGAGAACACGCATTTCCTAGAGGTGAAGACGTGATGATTGAAGCCATCCCGGATGAGGGCTGGGTCTTCGTTGAATGGACAGGCGACTATGAGGGAGAAGAGCAACAGATCACTGTAACCATGGATAGTGACAAAGAAGTGACAGCTCACTTCTACGAACCGGATGAATGGTATGAATTCAAATTGAACATCGAAGGAGATTGTCTCGTAGAGATCGGTGGGGACGAAATCGAAGATGGATGGGAGCATCAATTTGGAGAGGGCGAGCGTGTGGTCCTGGAAGCCATACCGGAAGAGGGTTGGACTTTCAGCCACTGGTCAGGGGATGTGCCGGAAGGAGAAGAGGATGAAATGCAGATAACCGTAAATATAGACGGAGATAAAGAGATAACAGCACATTTTGAGGAAGTGGTAGAGGTAGAAGAGGACGAAGAAGGACTCTTGTCGAGTACGCCATTTGCTGGAAGCACTTGTTTCATACTCCTTTTAGTGATTATTTTAGCGATCATAATAGCGGTGATTCTGTTATGGAGCCGCTCTAAAGAAGAAGACGAGGAAGACGAACTAGAAGAGATGAAACGTTCTGATCCAAGTAAAGGAGTTGGAGTGACCGCAGAAGAAGATGTACTTGAGGATAGGGAAGAGAAAAGAGTACCTCCACCAGTTGTGGCTTCTGATAAAACTTCATCTGAGGAAACGAGTGAATACGTAGGCAAGAAGAAAGAAACTAGAATATTTAGAGAGGAAGAGCTGGAAGAAGAGTTAGGCGAAGAAGAACTGGAAGAAGAGTTAGGCGAAGAGCAATTGGAAGAAGAGTTAGGCGAAGAAGAGCTGGAAGAAGAGTTAGGCGAAGAGCAATTGGAAGAAGAGTTAGGCGAGGAAGAGCTGGAAGAAGAGTTAGGCGAAGAGCAATTGGAAGAAGAAATGGAAGAGATACCTAAAGAAGAAGCGGTTGAAGAGTTGAAAAAGTTGAAAGGTATAGGCACATCAAAGGCGGAAACGCTTTATCAAACCGGATATAGATCTATAGAAGATTTAAAAGAAGTTTCTAAAGAGGAATTAAAAGAAATCAAAGGTATAGGCCCGGCTCTTTCTGAGAAAATCATCGAGTCGGTAAAAGAGTTTGAAGAGAAAAGTTGATCAGAAAAAAAAGTAAAAGTTTTTAGATTGGATTATAGTTCTTCCAATCTTTCTTTTACAGCCTGCAGTTCCTGTTCGAGTTCCTCTTTATACCTCTCTAGTTTCTCTTTCTTTTCTTCTTTAGAGGTGAACTTTCTCCAAGAGCTTCTCTCGTGACCACATCCACAGTTACAATGACACCCGCAGGAGCAGTGGCATCCACAACTACATCCACCATCGCTACAACAGCATCCTCCATGATGTCCGGAGTGTCTTTTCCCATGGTGTTTCCCGTGATGTCCATGTCTACTGCCGTGCCCGTGTCCGCCGTGTGAACTTTTGCCTTTAGTTTCGCAGCATTCTTCATTCATACTATCATCTCGTCACCTACTACATAATATGTAGTATAAATACATTGAAGTTAACTATCCCAAATCAACTTTACATCTTTAAAGTGGATGTCGTTAACATTCGTCTATTCTTTGATCTAATCAATTCAGTTTATTTTCGAGATTTTTCAGCATGACCTCAACCATCTTCTTTAGACCATATTTGTGTTCCCAGTCCCAGTCTTCTCTTGCCTTTGAATCGTCCACGCTGTCTGGCCATGAATCAGCGTTCTTCTGTCTTTCATCTGGTTCGTACTCTACTTTGAAATCAGGATAGTGTTTTTTGATCTCGTTTACAAGTTCTCCAGCTTTGAAGTTGAGGGCCGAATGATTATAGCTTGTTCTCACAGTGATAGATTCGTTGTCAGCCTCCATCAATTCTAAAGTGCCCCTTACCGCGTCATCCATGTACATCATGGGTAACTCCGTATCCTCTCTCACGAAACAGGTGTACTTTTCTCCTCTGATGGCTTTGTAGAACATCTCCACGGCATAGTCTGTTGTGCCTCCACCTGGTTTTTCCTTCCAGCTTATTAGCCCGGGATATCTCAAGCTTCTTACGTCGAGATCATATTTTTCGTGGTAGTATTGGCATAGTAGTTCACCCGAAACTTTAGTCACACCATACATCGTCACGGGTTCTAGGATAGTGTGTTGTGGTGTGTCGTTCAAAGGTGTGGTGGGTCCGAAGACCGCGATAGAACTCGCCCAGAAAACCCTGCTGTCGTGATCTCTAGAAAGATCCAACACGTTTTTTAGTCCACCCATGTTCACTTTCCAAGCCAGATCTGGTCTCTTTTCACCTGTAGCCGATAGAAGAGAAGCTAGATGATAGACTTCATCGAAATCATATTCTTTCCACAGACCTTCCATGAATTCTTTGTCTTCAACACCGCCTTGTTCTAGAACACCCTCATAATCGTCGGGTATGTGACGGTGACCTAAAGCTACAACGTTCTCTTTACCGTACCTTTCTTGAAGCTTCGGTACCAATTCCGAACCTATCTGCCCGAACGGACCTGTAACAAGTATTTTCTTATCCATATTATTACCTCTTTTTTTTCTTCCTACCTATTCAGATATATCGATCAATTCGTATTCCCTTTCCCCCAGACCTATCTTTTCAGCGTGCCGCAGTTGATGGTTACCGTCAACATCATGAACGGCCTTGAACTTATCTACGCCTTTATTATAATCTTTTCCATCTTCCTCTTTTACCAAGTCAAAAGACGCTTGGTCGATAGCTACAGGATCTTTAGAAGCGACAACACCTATATCAGGGATCAAGGGAGCTTTTCTCCAGGGAGGACAGTCACATTCAGGTGTTACGTCCATGATGAAGTTGAAGTGAACCGCGCTCTTTTTATCTTTCAGCGCACCAAAGGCGTATTCGGCCGTTTTTTCCTGCAGTTCTCTATTGGAAGAGGAATCTTCGACCTTTATAGCGTTTTCAGGACATACTATCCTGCATTCGCCGCAGCCTATGCATGCATCGTGATCGATTTTAGCATACTGTTCAACTTCTATAGCATCCTCTGGACACCAGATCTCGCATTCGCCGCAGCCTATACATTTTTCGATATCGACTTCTGGTTTAACGTCATAGTGCTGCATCAATTTGCCGGCCCGAGAGGCACAGCCCATGCCGAGATTTTTTAACGCGCCTCCAAAGCCGGTCATCCCGTGCCCTTTAAAGTGTGATACGGCCATAATAGAATCTGCCTGAAAAAAGGCGGCTCCTATCTTCACTTCGTCAAAATGTTTTCGGTCGATCTCTAGCGTATAAAATTCATTGCCGTGAAGCCCGTCTGCGATTATGACGGGAGCGTCTATAACAGGTCTGATCCAGCCGTTATCTTGTGCAGTACGGTGGTGATCTACGGCGTTAGATCTACTGCCCGAGTAGAGAGTGTTAGAATCCACCAAGAAGGGTTTACCTCCCTTTTCTTTTACCGCTTCAACTATGGGCGCAACTCTTACCGGCCTAAGGAATGTGTCTATTCCTTTTTCTCCAAAATGAAGCTTCAAAGCTACCAGGTCTTCTTCCTGGGCTTCTAAATCTTTCCCGGCCATTTTGAAGAGCTTTTTTGTTCGCGAGTAAAGATTATCCTCCTTTTTGTCTGAGCTTAGATCTGTAAAGTAAACTTTTGACATATTATCACGGCCTTTGTATGAGGGTACAACTTTATTTATTTTATCCCTCTTGAATGTCTCTCGAAAGAGCATCTAGGTTAGTAACAGGAAGTAGGGAAAAGATTAAGAAAAACTCCTCTCTATCTTGAACATGGATATAGTAGATCATCACGAGATTCCAGATTCTAAACTGACCGAGCTCTCCCTCGCCTGTTTTGGTCATACACATTCAAAAAAACGCTTGGCTAACATGGTCGAGGCTGACAAAAGACTGCCTGAGTGGGGCGGTGAACTCTATGCTGTAGAAGAGGATAGGGTCCTAGGGGTTGTAGGCCTTTTATACCCTAAAGCTAGGACAAAAGATGGTGTCATCGAAGTCGGCGGTATTAGACACGTGTGCTGCAGACCTTCAGCATCGAGAAAGGGCGTGGCTAAAAAACTCATTAAAAAAGCCCATGAAATACTCGCAGAAAAGGTCAGATATTCATTTTTGATGACTTCGGCCTCAGGAGTGGCTCATGAGCTGTATAAAAAATTGGGATATGAGGATATCTATGTTCCTCCCAAGGCGTTTAAGAAGGCAGACAAATTAAAGTCAGATGTTCGGTTCAAACAAGAGAACGATCCGGGATATGTGCGATCGGTTTATTTGGATACTGTGAAAAACCTGAGAGGTTTAGTTATCAGAGAGAGAGACTACTGGGATATGGCAAAGGCGAGAGGATGGCCGAGAAATGAACATGTCAAGATCGCCTACGAAGAAGGAAAAAGGATAGGATATGCCATGTTATATTCTTCTCG
>PWHU01000142.1 GCA_003555395.1 Thermoplasmata archaeon | reverse complement strand
TCGATGGATTTGGATATGTATCAACAAATCCTGGTGAAGATTATTATGAAGAGGGAACAGAGGTAGAGTTAACTGCGAATCCACAGAGTGGCTGGGTCTTCAATGAGTGGAGCGGAGACGTTCCGGAAGGAGAAGAAGACAACGAAGAGATAACCATAACTATGGACGAGGATAAAGAGATAACCGCGCACTTTTTACGTGAGCCGTTCTTTGAAGTGGGGATAGTCAGATACGATGAAGAAGTGACTGAAGGTGAAGTTGTAGAGGTCGAATATACCGTTACGAACATAGGAGATTTTGAAGGTACACAGATAATAGAGTTCACCGTTGACGACGTGTTGGAAGATAGCGAGGAAGTCACTCTTGAGCCGGATGAGGAACACGAAGGACTGTTCTCTTGGCAGTCAGAAGAGCACGGCGAGTTCGAGATAGAGATCAGCAGTTACGATGATCAAGACCTGGTGAGTACTGAACGAGTGGACGTCTCCGTAGTAGAAGAGGTCATAGAAGAAGAGCCTGAAGATGAAGGATGGCCCTTCTTGTGGTTGATACTGATAGTTATCGTAATCGTCGCAGTGATACTAGTTGTTGTTTTGGCATCACGTGGAAAGGGAGATGAAGAAGACGAGATGATGGACGACCGATATGTTGAAGGGCCCCCAGAACCGACGCCTCCGCCAGAAACCAACACTGGGCAAGAGGGATCCCCTGAGGAAATATCGCCGCCCCCACAGGAGGAAGTCCCTGAACCGAACAACGGATACGAAGGAGAGTACGATTGAATACAAACTCATACTGAGATCCTTAAAACCCTTTTTTTCTCTTCTGTTTTCTTTTCAAAGAACTCTTGGACCGTTAGATTTAAATAACAAACCTCTGTAATAGGCCATTACATCGTCTGTTGACCAGACGTGATGGGGCAATCCAGTTAGGATCCCTATCTTGACACGTCACGGTCTGCGGGCGTCGTATAAAGCATGGGATTCTATCTCCATGGCTTTACGCAGAGTTGATAATATCGAGGTGTACACATGGTAGATACACATCATCCGAGAAGAGGTTCAATGGGATATTCCCCACGAAAACGCGCGAAGAGCATCGTGCCTAAGATACGTTCTTGGCCAGAGTGGGATGGAGAGCCGAAGCTACAGGGTTTTCCGGGATATAAGGCCGGGATGAGCCACGCCTTTGTTGTGGACTATAGATCTTCGAGCACGACATCAGGACAGGAAGTTAGAGTACCGATAACCATAGTGGAAGTTCCTCCTGCAAAGGTGTGCGGACTACGGTTTTATGAGGAGACCCACGAAGGTTTAAAGACTATGGGGGAAGTGTGGGCGAGCAAGGTCGACGATTCCCTTAAAAAGAGATTACCCATACCAAACCAATATGATACAGATGAGATGTGGCAGGATATAGATAGAGATATTGTTGATGAAGTAAGAGCGATAATCCATACTCAACCCAAGCTCGTTTCTGGTATACCGAAAAAGACCCCTGAGATAATGGAAGTAAGGATAGGAGGGGGTACGATCCAAGAAAGGATAGATATCGGAGAACAGATATTGGGTGAAGAGGTGGAATATGAAGACTTCTGTGAACCCGGAAGGATGGTTGACGTTCTAGCCATAACGAAGGGAAAAGGTTTTCAAGGCCATGTAAAGAGATGGGGCGTAAAACTACTTCGTCATAAGAACAGTAAATCGATAAGAAACGTCGGTACCACAGGTGTCTTCAGACCAGGCTATACAAGACCTACGGTACCTCAAGCTGGTCAGACCGGTTATCACCAGAGGACGGAATTGAACAAACGTGTTCTTAAAGTGGGGGAAGAAGGCGAAGAAGTAACACCGGACGGCGGCTTCTTGAACTACGGCGTGGTGAAAAACGGATATGTTATACTTCATGGCTCGATACCCGGTCCGACGAAAAGATTGACGATCATGAGGGATCCAGTTAGAGATGATAGATATGATGTTCACGAACCGAACTTGACTTACATATCAACAGAGTCTAACCAGGGGGTGTGATCCATGAAAACAAAGATATACAAGATCGATGGAGATGCCAAAGGCGAGATGGATCTTCCAGCGGCTTTTTCAGAAGAGATACGGCCCGACATAGTGAAAAGAGCTGTCGAAGCATCGGAAACCAATAAGAAACAACCCCATGGGCCTTCGGAAGAAGCGGGTATGAGACACGCCACCGAGATGCAGGGCATAGGTCAGGGTATGGCTAGAGTGCAGAGGCTGACACAGTACGGGGGAAGCAGAGCCGCTAAAACCCCTCAGACCCGAGGCGGTAGAAGAGCACACCCACCTAAACCCGAACATCGACCAAAGAAAAAGATAAACAAGAAAGAAAGGGCTAAAGCAAGGAGGTCCGCTCTTGCGGCTACTACGAAAAAAGAACTCGTCGAAAAGAGGGGACACGAGATAGACGATGGATCTCTTGAATTTCCGTTAGTGGTGGAGAAGGGTATCGAAGATATAGATAAGACGAAAGATGCCATCGACCTTCTCAAAAATCTGGGAGTCTATTCCGATGTAAATAGGGCTAAAAAAGGAAAAACGATACGTGCGGGTAAAGGTAAAAGAAGAAACCGAAAGTACAGGAGGCCAAAAAGTATTTTGGTCGTCCTTCCCGAAGGTACTGAAGGATTGAGAGCTTTCAGTAACTTACCTGGAGTTACCGTTAAGACGCCTGAGACCCTCACCATAGAAGATCTTTCACCTGGTGGCGACATGGGTAGATTGTCCATATTCAGTGTTAAGTCTGTAAATCAAATGGAGGATTGGTAGATCATGGCAGAATATGAATCAGCTCACAAAGTCGTGCTTCATCCTTATGTTACAGAGAAAACTATGATGGAGATGGAAGAGGAGAACAAGCTTGAATTCATATGCGACCTTAAAGCTAATAAGCATCAGATAGCCGATGCCGTTGAAGAACTGTTCGACGTGAAAGTAGAAAAAATTAACACGAGGATAGATGGAAACGGTAAGAGAGCAGTGGTTAAATTTACGGATGAATATTCTGCTGAAGAGATAGGTATGAGAATAGGGGTGTTCTAGATGGGTAAGCGAATAATACCTCAAAGAAGAGGAAAAGGATCTTCTACTTACAGGTCGCCGAGTCACAGGCATTTAGCTAAACCCGGTTATCCAAAAACTCAGGAAACAGAAGGAGAAGTTGTAGATCTTCATCACGCTCCTGGTCGGTCGGCTCCGCTAGCAGAAATAAAATTTGAGAACGGAGAAAAGTCTTTCATGATAGCTAATCACGGCCTTTGGGTTGGAGAAGATATCCAGGTCGGACCAGATGCTAAGGTCGAAAAAGGTAACGTTTTACCACTCCATCGGATCCCTGTCGGTATGTTCGTTTACAATATTGAGATGGAACCACTCGATGGGGGAAAACTGGTGAAGACTGCAGGCAGTTACGCTACGATCATAGCTCAAGAGAGGAAGAAGACAGTTTTAGAACTTCCTTCCGATAAGATCAAAAGAATAGATAACAGATGTAGAGCAACTGTTGGTATCGTAGCCGGTGGCGGTCAAACCGATCAGCCCTTCGTGAAAGCCGGTAAGAAAGCCAAGAGTTTAAGAAGCAAGGCAAAGAGGTCTAGAAAGGTTAGAGGAGTTGCTATGGATGCGGTTGATCATCCACACGGTGGAGGAGATCATCAGCACGTAGGTGTGCCTTCGACTGTTTCGGCTAACGCACCGCCCGGTAGGAAAGTAGGTAATCTTTCCTCGAAAAAAAAGAAGAAGGATAAGAAGAAAAAGAAGAAAGAACAGAGGTGATGTATTATGGTTGCTAATGAAGGATCAAGAGATAAACGGAAGTTCACTTACCGAGGTCATACTCTTGAAGAGCTAAAGGATATGTCTTTGTCTGAGCTAAAAGAAGTACTTCCAGCAAGAGCAAGAAGATCATTAGATAGAGGTCTGAATAAGGGTGAGAAAAGATTGCTGGAAAAGATCGAAAATAAGGATAAAGACGTTTACAGAACACACAGGAGAGAGATGGTTATTCTCCCAGAATTTGTTGGGAAGAAACTCGCTATACATGACGGGGAAAATTTCAAGACCGTCAAGATAGAACCAGAGATGATCGGACATTATCTTGGGGAATTCGCACTGACGAGAAAACAGGTGGAACACTCAGGGCCAGGTATAGGAGCGACTCGTTCTTCGAAGTATATACCACTCAAATGAGGTGATGAAATATGGGTTACTCTATGGATCCGGATCCAGAAATCACTGCCAAGGCCTATGGACGTGAATTTCAGATATCTCCAAAAAAATCTATCGAGGTCTGCGACATGATCAGAGGCAAGGAAGTAGAAAAAGCTCTTAATATACTAGATGAAGTCATCGAGGGTACCCGAGCGGTGCCTTACAAGAAACATAACAAGCGTATCGCTCACCAGAAAGGAACTGGGGCCGGAGGATATCCTAAAAAGGTATGTGGAAAGGTAAGAGCATTGGTAGAGGAGTGCAAAGCGAACGCTGAAAGTAAAGGTTTAGACACCGAAAATTTGCTCATCAAGCATCTAGCAGCCCACAAGGCTAGTCCTATACAGGGCTTCAGACCCAGGGCTTTTGGAAGGAGCTCACCTCAAAACACTCAAAGAACTAACATCGAGATCATATTGGAAGAAAAGGAGGAGTAATAGTGGCAAGAGAAAAAAAGTTTGTAAAAGAAAAGATGCAGCGCGTTCAACTCAAAGAATTCCTTCAAGCTCAGACGGAAAGAGCGGGCTTCGGCGGTGCCGAAGTAACTAGGACTCCTATGGGAACTCGTATAACCCTTTACACCGAAAGACCAGCTTTGGTGATTGGTAGAAAAGGTAAAAGGATAAGAGAGCTGACAGAAGATATAAAGAGAAAATTTGATTTCGATAATCCACAGGTTGAAGTTCAGGAAGTTTCAGTTCCAGAACTGAACGCACAGATAATGGCCGAGAAACTTGCCTCCTCTTTGGAAAGAGGTTGGTACTTCCGAAGAGCAGGACACTCAACTGTTAGGAACATTATTGATTCTGGAGCTAAAGGTTGTCAGATAATACTTTCCGGCAAATTGACAGGTCCGAGACACCGGGTAGAAAAATTCCAGGATGGACATATAAAGTACTGTGGAGAAGAAAAGAAAAAATGGATAGACGAAGGTTTTGCACAGGCGAAACTTAAGTTAGGTGTCATTGGAGTCACGGTAAGAATCATGGATCCTGAAGCTAGACTCCCGGATGAGATAGAGATAATACCCCCTGAAGAAGAAGCAGAAGATGCTGAGGGAGAAAAAGAGGAAAAAGCTGAGGAAGAAGCTGAAAAAGAAGTTGAGGAAGAAGAAGAGGAAAAAGAGGCTGAAGAAGAAAAGGCCAGTGAAGAAAAAGACAGCTTAGAGGAAGATGTGGAAGAAATGGAGATAGAAGAAGAGGTAGAGGAAGAGGTAGAGGAAGAAGTAGAGGAAGAAGCAGAAGAAGAGGTAGAGGAAGAGGTAGAGGAAGAAGTAGAAGAAGAAGAGGAGGCTGAATAGCATGCCTTTGATCAAGACTGAAGAGATAAGAAAGATGGATAAGTCCGATAGAGAAGAGAAGTTAGAAGAACTCAGAGACGAACTTCTTCACGAGAAAGGCGTTGCCGCCATGGGAGGAGCACCTGAGAGCCCAGGACGTATAAGCACCATAAAGAGAAACATCGCTAGGATACTCACTGTGATAAATGAAGAAAATAATAAATCAAAAGGAGGAAATTGATGGCGGAAGAAGTTTGTCCTACTTGCGGGTTGCCTAAAGAGATATGCATATGCGAAGACATCGCTCGAGAACAGCAGGAGATAGAGATATACACGGACCAACGAAGATACGGGAAAAAAGTGACGATAGTCGATGGTATAGACGAGAGCGATATAGACATAGAAGAACTTGCTTCGGATCTGAAGAGCAAGTGCGCTGCAGGTGGAACGACCAAAAAAGGTCGCATAGAACTGCAGGGCAATCATATCGAAAAGGTCAAAGAATATCTTGAAGGAAAAGGATTCTCGGTGGAGATAAGATAAAATGACAGCGAAAGAAGATAACGATCAGGCTTATGCCTACGAATACATCGGCTCCGAGATCGAGGTCGTTCACTCCGACCATGAAGCTTATATGGAGATCACTGGAAAGGTGATCGACGAGACGAAGAATACCTTCGTTATCAGGGATGAAGAAGACAAGATGATCCCTAAAGAAGGCAATAGATTCGAGATCAGACTGAACGATCGCTGGATTACTCTAGACGGTTCAAGTATTGCATACCGCCCCGAAGATAGGATCAAGAAACTAGGTTGATGATATTATGGTAGAAAATGAAGCTCGCGATATAGGTGTTGACGTTGAAGCTCCCGAAGATAGGTGCGAGGATGAAAACTGTCCTTTCCATGGCACTCTTTCTGTTAGAGGTAGGATCATCAGAGGTGTCGTAGAATCTACGGACATGGATGGATCCGTGGTTGTAAGGAAGGATTATTTCCACTACATCCCAAAATTTGAAAGGTATGAAAAGAGAAAGAGCCATTATCCAAGCCATCTCCCTCCCTGTATAGACATAGAGGAGGGCGACGAGGTACAGATAATGGAGTGCAGACCTATCAGCAAGAGTAAATCTTACGTGGTCATCTCGAGAGGTGGAAAAGAATGAGGGGGATCGCTGGTAAACAGACTAAAGGACTCTCCGTAGGGAGCAAACTCAAGTGTATAGATAATACCGGTGCTAAAGAGGTAAGAGTGGTTTCCGTTATAAATTATCACGGAGTCCATAGAAGATACCCTCGGGCCGGTATCGGAGACCAAATAGTTGCTTCAGTCGTTAAGGGTACACCGGAGATGAAAAGGGAATTGACTAGAGCGGTAATCGTAAGACAGAAACGTCCTTTTAGAAGGCCAGACGGTGTGATGGTAGAGTTTGAAGATAACGCCGTGGTTCTGACTCAAGACGATGGTGAGACGAGAGGATCTGAGATAAAGGGTCCGGTAGCTAGGGAAGCCGCAGAAAGATGGCCTAGGGTCGGAGCCGCCGCATCGATGATAATGTGAGGTGTTTATGTATGAGTGAAAAACCAAGGAAGCAGAGGAAAAGGCAAAAGAACGCCCCTCATCACAAAAAAAGAAAGATCATGTCTTCCAATTTAGCTGAGGATCTCCAAAAAAAGTATGCGACTAGGAGCTTTCCTGTTCGCAAAGGAGATGAAGTGGAAGTTATGAGAGGAGCTTTCAAAGGCCATATAGATAAGGTCGCGGAAGTTGATAGACGTAACGAAAAAGTTTACGTGGAAAAAGTGACAGTAGAAAAGGCTGATGAATCGAAGGAACCTTATGGGATACATCCTTCCAACCTCAAGATAAGAGATCTTGATCTATCAGACCCTTGGAGAAAAGAAAAAGTTGAAAATATAAGCGAGGAGGGTAAATGATGAGTAAACACAGCAAACGTTATGGTTCGCCGACTAAAATGTGGGGAATACCCACTAAGGAATATCATTGGGCTCCAAAATCGAGTGCGGGTCCACATCCTGCAGATAGGAGTGTACCTCTAATAGTGGTTATAAGAGACATATTGGATTATACAAACACGTCTCGAGAAGCTAAGAGGATATTGGCGGAAAGAAAGGTCGAGGTCGACGGTAAAGTCGTTACCGACAGGAATAGACCTATCGGACTGATGGACGTGGTTTCTATACCGGAACTGATGGAGAATTACCGAGTGCTTTTCGATCAAAAGGGCAAGATACGATTGAAAGCGATAGATGAAAGCGAAACAGGATGGAAGTTGGTTAGAATAGTTGATAAAACCACACTGAAGAGTGGAATAACACAGTACAACCTACATGATGGTAGGAATATCCAAAGGGAAGATGAGGACGGATACGATACTAAGGATGTCTTGAAACTGGAGATACCCTCACAAAAGGTGTTAGAGTCCTACGAGTTCAAAGAAGGGATGATGGCCCTGATCACAGGGGGAAAGCACATAGGAGAGATAGGCAAGATAAAAGAATGCGAGACTATCAGGGGTTCACAGCAAAATTTTGTTCATTTCGAATCTGGCATAACTACGATCGAAGATTACGTTTTTGTGATAGGAAAAGACACGCCAGTGATAGAGATACCTGAGGTGGGTATAGTATGAGTTCAGCACTAGCAAAAGATTACGAAAACCCGATGAAAGTCCCACGGTTGGTCAAATGTGTTGTCAACATAGGAGTCGGTCAAGGCGGAGAAAAACTTCGTAAGGCTTTCGACGTATTGGAGATGCTAACAGGTCAGACTCCCGTTGAGACCATAGCTACCACCACCAATGCAGAGTTTGGAATAAGGGAAGGTCAGCCCGTAGGATGTAAGGTTACTTTAAGAGGTCAAAAAGCTTTTGATTTTCTAGAGAAGGCTTTTTGGGTCAAAGAAAATAGATTGTCAGAAAAAAGTTTCGATGATCACGGTAACGTTAACTTCGGCATACACGATTACACTGATTTCAAAGAAGCTAGCTATGACCCCAACATAGGTGTCTTCGGTATGGACATATCTATTGTTATAGGAAGAAAAGGAATCCGTATAGCTAATAGAAAGAAAAACAAAAAGAGCATACCCCCTGAACTTAAGATGACAAAGGAAGAATCTATAGATTTCATGGAGAACGAATTCGACTTGGAGGTGTATGAGTCATGAGCGACGAAGAAGGGCTGAAACCAGAAAAAAATTATGGAAGAAAGGAAGGATGCAGACGCTGCGGTAGGAAGCGGGGAATAATCAGAAGATACGGTCTTCATATCTGCAGGCAGTGTTTCCGGGAGATAGCTGAGGACTTAGGATTTGAAAAATATTCATGAGGTGTAATATATGAAACATGATCCATTGAATGACGCTCTGTCAAAAATAAAGAACGCGGAAAACAGCGGTAAGTTAGAATGCGAAGTAGAACCGGCCTCAAAGCTTGTAGGTCGAGTTCTGAGGGTAATGCAGGAAAACGGTTATTTGGAAAGATTTGAATATGTAGAGGACGGAAGAGGAGGATCTTACAATATCATTTTGAACGGCAGCATAAACGAATGCCGTGTGGTCAAACCTCGTTGGTCAGTAACGAATGCCGATATAGAGAACTATGAATCCAGATATCTCCCTGCCCAGGGATTCGGTTTGCTCGTAATGACCACTAACAAGGGAGTGATGTCTCACTCTCAGGCCAAACAAAAAGGTATCGGAGGGAAGTTATTAGCCTATGTTTATTGAGGGATCATCATGCCAGTAGAAGCAAAATTGGAAGAAAGGATCGAAATACCGGAAAACGTGAACGTCGAAAAACGAAAAGAAGAGTTGGTAGTCTCGGGTGAAAACGGAGAAATTCAAAAGAAATTCGAACATCCTAGTATACATATAGATATAGAAGATGACGAAGTGGTTTTGACTGTCGATGAGCCAAGCAAAAGAGAAAAGGCCCTTGCTGGCACTTATAAGTCGCACATAGAGAACATGATAAAGGGGTCTAAGGAAAATTTTGTTTACAAATTGAAGATCATCTACTCACATTTTCCTATGGAAGTGACTTCAGAAGGAAACGAAGTGGTGATCAAAAATTTTGTAGGTGAAAACAAACCGAGACGAGCTAGGATCGTTGGTTCAGCCAAAGCTACTATAGAAGGTGATCAGGTTATCGTGAAAGGACCGGATAAAGAAGCCGTCGCTCAAACTGCGGCAAATATCGAATCGATGACCAAGATTCCCAAGGCCGATCCGAGGGTATTCCAGGACGGTATTTATATAACAGAAAAGTCGGGGAAACCTTTGAGATAAAGATTGATAGAGGTGTTTGAAGATGGAAGATGAAGAGGATTACGAAGTAAAGAAAAAACCTGACCTTGACGAAGAGACGGAGGAGATGCTGAAGAAAAGAGAGAAGATAAAGTCCCAAAGACCCGACTTCGCTCGACAGGAATGGTTCAGGCGGTTGAAGATCGATAGAGGTACGTGGCGAAAGCCCAGAGGAATCCATTCTCAGGCAAGACAGAACAAAAAGTATAGACCGCCCAATGTAAAGGTAGGTTACAGATCTCCCAGGGGTGTTAGGGGTCTGCATCCTTCCGGATTCGAAGAGGTCCTGGTTCATAACAAAGACGACCTTGAAGGACTTGATCCCGATAAACAGGCCGTTAGAGTTGCACATGGCGTAGGCATGAGAAAAAGGATAGAGATTGAGGAAAAAGCGGAAGAGATGGACTTGAGGGTCCTCAATCCATCCTGAGGTGATATACATGGATGTAAAATATCAAAAAAGATTGGCAGCGCAAATCTTGGACTGCGGCAAAGATCGTGTTTGGATAGACGATACTATGCTGGACGAAGTGATAGAAGCCATCACGAGAGAAGAAGTAAGAGAACTCATAAACAGGGGAGTGATCAAAAAGCTGCCGAAGGATGGAAACTCAAGAGGTCGTATAAATTACAAGAAAGGCCAGAAATCTAAAGGAAGGAGAAGAGGTTACGGTAAAAGGAAAGGCACCAAGGGTGCTAGAGAATCCTCAAAAGACAAATGGAAGAAGAGGATACGTTCCATCAGAAAAGAACTGAAAAAGTTGAGAGATGACGGAAACATCGATCGTTCTACATATAGAGAGTTTTACAACAGAGCTAAAGGAGGAACCTTTGAAGATAGATCTGACATGCTCCTTCACTTAAAGATGGAAGGCCACATAGATGAAGATTATGGATCGGAAAATAATGGTGGTGAATGAATATGGCTGAAGGATCACGTTACAGGATGCCTTTGAGAAGAAGAAGAGAAGGCAAGACGGACTATAGGGAAAGATTGAGGCTCCTAAAGTCTGGTAAAGTTAGAGCGGTGGTCAGACCCTCTAATAATAAGATCAGAGTCCAATTCATTCGCTATCTTCCCGAAGGCGATCAAGTGGAAGCGACAGCGACTAGCGATCATCTTAAGGATTTAGGATGGGAAGGACACGGTAATAATATACCGTCATCTTACCTTGTAGGATTTCTTGCAGGCAAAAGAGCAAGGGACTATGGAATAGAAGAGGCAGTTCTAGATATTGGTTTAGATCATCCTGAAAAGGGTGGAAGGCTATTTTCAGCTTTGAAAGGGATGGTCGATGCGGGGCTCGATATTCCACACGATCCAGGGGTACTTCCTTCCGAGGAACGCGTCAGGGGAGAACATATAGGTGAGGAAACTGCTAATGACTTTGAAGAAATCAAATCCAAGCTGGAGGAATCATGATGTATGAATGGGAACCAAAAACTAGACTAGGGAGAAAAGTGAAAAGAGGCGAGATCACCACGATGGAAGATGCATTAGCTACACGTTTACCCATCAAAGAGCCGGAGATAATAGACGCTCTGTTTCCTGATCTTGATGACGATGTTCTCGATGTCAACATGGTCCAGAGGATGACCGACTCGGGAAGAAGAGTTAGATTTACCGTTGCCTGTGTAGTGGGAAATAACAACGGTTACGTAGGAGTAGGAACCGCTAAAGGCAAAGAAGTCGGTCCCACCATCCGTAAATGTATGGATAATGCTAAATTGAATATGGTCAGGATCAGGCGAGGATGCGGCTCTTGGCAGTGCGGCTGTGGTAATCCTCATACAATCCCTTTTGAAGTCGAGGGTAAAACAGGGTCCGTCAAAATTCAGTTGAAGCCGGCGCCAAGCGGTATAGGTCTCGCTGTAGGCGAAACCGCAAAGTCAATACTTACTAGAGCGGGGATAGAGGATATGTGGGGCTTCTCTAAAGGTAAAACCCGCACTACGGTGAATTATGCATTAGCTGTTTTCGATGCCTTGAAAGAAACATCGAAGATGAGAGTTAGAGAAGATCAGGCCGAGGAACTTGGCATAATCTCAGGTATACACGAAATTGAAGATGAAGTATCTGAACAGGAGGGCTAAACATGACTTTTGCTGTTCTAAGGGTTAGAAGTCCTAGAAAAAAACAGAAAAAAACGGAAGATACACTGAAAATGCTGCGTTTGAACAAGATAAACCACTGTACAGTAGTTCCGGAAACTCCAGCTTACCAAGGCATGTTGAACAAGGTCAAGGATCTTATAACTTGGGGCGAAGTCGATGGAGACACCATTGTTCAACTGTTGGAGCATAGTTCTGATCTAGATGTAGAAACGATGGAAAAAGAAATAAATGACCAGACTTCATACGAAGATATAGAAGAATTCGCAGAGGCCGTTTCCAACGGCGAGATAACCATCGATGGGCTGAACGGTTTGGATAACATATTCAGGATGCATCCTCCTGAAGGAGGATACGAAGGTGTCAAAAAGCCTTATAAAACCGGTGGTACCCTTGGTTATCGTGGCCGAAACATCAACGACCTGTTGAAGAAGATGCTCGGTCCAGATGTAAGCCAGGATACGTCTGAAGAAGGTTGATATACATGGGTAAGAAAAAGACAAAAAAAAATAGAGGTTCCCGCAGTCATGGTCGCGGGACGAAGAAAGGTAGAGGAGCAGGAGAACGTGGAGGTAGAGGTAAAGCCGGCTTGGGTAAACACAAGTGGACATCTCTAGCTAACGAAGATCCTGACTACTTTGGACCTAAGGGTTTTACACGTCCACAAAAGCTCATCGAGAAAGACAAAGTCATAAACATATACCAGATCGAAGAGGCGTTAGATGAATTCATAAAGCAGGGGTTTGCTGAGAAAGAAGGATCAACCTATGAGGTAGACCTTGAGAAAGCTGGTTTTGATAAACTCTTGAGCAGAGGTAGAGCTACAAAAGAGATGAAAATAAAAATATCTGATTCAAGCGCAAGAGCTAAAGAAAAGATAGAGGAAGCAGGAGGAGAATTAATCACAGATGAGACGTGATCTTTATGGCCCAGGACGAAGATAAGAGCAACTTATACAAATTGAAACCTCTGATCGACCGTATGCCCGCAGTCAAGAAACCAGACGGTCATGTACATTTCCGCCGCAAGATGTTCTGGTTGATCTTGATCCTTATTACTTATTTTGTGATGACCAACGTGACCGTTTATGGTCTGGACCCTGAAAGATCTCTGGATCTTTTCGAACAGTTCAGGGCTATATTTGCGGGCGAGATGGGATCTATCGTTCATCTTGGTATCATGCCCATAGTCAACGCATCTATTATCATGCAGTTGTTCCAGGGCGCTGAGATCGTGAACTTGGACATGAAAGATCCTGAAGATAAGGCGGTCTTTCAGAATACTCAGAAGTTCTTGGTCATAATCATGCTCTTGATACAGGCTATACCCCAGGTATATGGGTATCTGGTTCCCGCGGAAAGTTTCGTTTCCGTTCTCGGAGGATATTTCTCCGGACACGGCCTGTTGATGGCACGAGCGTTAATAATCCTACAGATATTCATCGGAGGATACTTTATATTCCTGATGGATGAGGTTGTTTCTAAATGGGGCATAGGAAGTGGTATAAGTCTGTTCATCGTAGCCGGAGTAGGCCAGGGTATCTTCACAGGTCTCTTCAATTGGCAGCCGGCCCCAGGGATGGCTGAAGATGTTCCTGCAGGTACGATCCCTAGGATAATCCATACGGTACGAACACACTCTGCCGCAGAAATAGCTGGCGGCGGTTTAGAATCACTGCTGATACAACCCCCCAATCCTGTTATGGGCCTTATCTTCACCATAATAATATTATTGATAGTTGCATATATTCAAGGCAGTCGTATCGAGTTGCCGTTAGCCCACGGAAGAGCCAGAGGAGCGAGAGGTAGGTATCCTATCAAATTGATTTATGCGTCGGTGATACCCATCATTTTGGCTCATGCTCTTCTAGCTAACATAAACTTGTTTTCCATGCTGTTTTATACCAATCCCACCTTCCAAAACTTTCCTTTACTGGGAGGGCAGTCATGGCTAGGAGTATTCCAGGAAGGCACTACGGAGCCTATCAGCGGGGCTGTCTGGTACATAAGCAGTCCGGACGGTCTTCAAGGATGGCTGCTTCCTTTGATATCGGAAAGGTACGAGTACCTATTATCGCCGGAAGGAGTAGACTGGAAACATTCAAAGATCAGCATTATAGGCCGTGTGATCGGACACGTGGCATTCATGGCGGTAATGTGTGTACTGTTTTCTAAATTCTGGGTCAAAACTACAAACATGGACGCCGAATCCGTTGCGGACCAGATCCAGGAGAGCGGTATGCAGATACCCGGTTTCAGAAGAGATCCACGAGTACTGAGAAGGGTTTTAAAAAGATATATCCCCACTGTTACTACTTTCAGTGGATTGTTCATCGGGTTAGTCGGTGCTGCCTCTGACCTACTCGGATCCGTAGGAGGAGCTACAGGCATAAGTTTGTTCCTAGCGGTTTCTATACTAACACAGCTGTACGAGCAGATAGGCAAAGAGCAGATGATGGAGATGCACCCCGCTTTGAGAGACTTCTTTGGTGAGCAGTAGCATGAGTATTAAAGACAGAGGTGAAAGTCATCAGCGAAGAAGATGAAGAAAAAAATGAAGAGGATGAGGGTGAAGTGAAAAAGGAGAACACATCATCCGACAAATCTATTTTCAGTCTACGTAGGTTCCTCTATATCTTTTTGGGGCTGATGGCACTGATGATAATGTTCGATGAAGACTTAAGATACCAGATGGGAGAAGCATTGGGTAGCGTTCTTAATCCTCTGATCGGTTTTGGAGGTGAATACCCTATTTTGACTCTGATGTTCGCAGGCATCATAATGATAACATTTTCCACTTTGGTCAGGGATTATTTTATGGATTGGGTGGATATGGCCGAGAATCAGAAGATAAGCAGTGAATTCCGTAAAGAGCTCATGGAGGCGAAAAGAGCTAACAAGCAGACCAAAGTAAAAAGGATGGAAAAACAGCAGGAAGAGATCTCCAAGATGTCTATGGAAGCCTTCAAACCCCAACTCAAATCCATGGCGATCACTATGGTGGTGGTTATATCCATATTTGGATGGATCTGGCAGTTTGTAGGAGGTCTTCCTAATGTTAGCTATTCAGTTCCTTGGGAATTGAACGCCACATTGACCAACCCGTTGATACCCGGTTGCTTCATGCCTTTTCCTCAGTGGATAGGAGTTTACATGCTGATATCACTACCTTTCACACAGGTTCTCATGATCCTCTTAAAGATGTATGACTTCAAAAAACGGCTGAAGGAGGGAGAGACGTAGCTTCTTCTGATATATTTCAACAGATCATGATCACGATCAGTGGTCTTCCAGGTAGTGGGACCTCTACTGCGGCTAGAAAGCTTTCTGAATCTACAGGTATGAAAATACTGTCTGCTGGTGAAGTATTTAGAGATATGGCCGTAAAAAAAGCCATGTCTTTGGAAGATTTCAGTGTTCTCGCCGAAGAGAACGAAAAGATCGATAGAGAGTTAGACAAAAAGATGGTCGAACAAGCATCTCAAGGTATGATCTTGGAAGGAAGGTTAACAGGTCATCTGCTAAACATGTCGGATAAGGAGGCTTTCAAAGTATGGATAAAAGCACCTTTAGAGACCAGAGTTAAAAGGATAGCCCAAAGAGAAGGTCATGAAGATTTAGATAGTTTGAGGGAAAGAGTGATTAGAAGGGAAAAGAGCGAAGAGAAAAGGTACAGAGAGTACTACAGTATTGATCTCTTTAAAACATCTTTTTACGACGCAGTGATTGATTCAGAGAATAACGAACCTGAAGAAATCGTTGACAAGATAATCGAAGGTGTCAAGCATGAAGTACGTGATAGATGAAGTCAACACGGTATCGAAATGGGGTGAATATCCTTCTAAAAGATCATTAGAGGAAGCGATACCGCGTTCACTGATCATAATAGATAAGCCTGAAGGCCCTTCGAGCCATCAAATTTCTGCATGGGTGCAAAAGATATTCGAGATGAAAGCGGGTCACAGCGGGACTCTTGATCCTAATGTGACAGGCGTTCTTCCTATGGGCCTCGGCAGGACCGTAAGGCTTTTAGACCTACTACATTTCTCACCGAAAGAGTATGTAGCGGCGATGAAGTTTCATAATAATGTGGATAAAATCGAAGTTAAAGAGGTCCTTGAAGAGTTCATCGGTGATATTTACCAGATGCCACCTGTTCGCTCAGGGGTCAAAAGGCAGAGAAGAAAAAGAGAGATATACAGTATAGATATATTAGATTTACAAGGAAGAGATTATCTTTTGAGAGTCAGATGTGAATCAGGAACTTATATTCGAACGTTATGCAAAGATATCGGAAATGTGATGGGGACTGGTGCCCATATGATGGAACTTCGAAGAACAGAAGCCGGCGGATTTGAGGAAAAAGAGACTATCTTTCTTCAGGACGTCATGGATGCGTACGAATTTTATAAGGAAGGCGACGAAAAGAAATTGAAGGACATTCTAGTACCTTATGAGATAGTTTTAGACCTCTTTCCGAAGGTGAAGGTAAAGGATACCGCTGCGGCATCGATCTTGAACGGATCGGATTTAGCGGTACCTGGAGTTTTAGAGATGGATGAATTTACTAAAGACGATAAGGTAGCACTTGTTTCAGTTAAAGGAGAAGGACTCGCAGTAGGGAATGCGTTATGTGATGCGGAAGATGTATTGGATAAAGATAAAGGCCTTGTCGTTAAGACTGACAGGGTTTTTTCACCTACCGGCGAATATCCAAAGACATGGGGTTGAGTCCAAGAAAATGATTTATATATGCCTTCCCTTTGATTCTAAGCACGTTCTGCCGAGATAGCCTAGCCTGGTACGGCGCGAGATTGGAGCTCTCTTAAAAGGAGACCAGACATCTCGTGGTGCTCTGCACCTCAGGGGTTCGAATCCCCTTCTCGGCGTACTTTTATGTTAAATAAACTTATAAAAAATATTCGGGATAAATTTATTATACATTTAGTCTAATTGCTTTATGGGGAAATCCGATGAGCCGCGATACTCCCGACCCAACCGAAACTGTGCCGTCAGAAAGAAAATGCCCAAACTGCGGAAATGAAACTTTAGAGGTAGGAGCTGATTTTTCCGCACATTGTGAATCTTGTGGGTATACTATGGAAGGTATCGGCGAGGAAGATGTTACTTTTACACCGGATCAAACGTCGGGAGAGAATCTACATGATCTTGAAGATCATGAGGATTACGGGGAAGAGGTCTCAAAAGAGGATTTTTTAGGTGATTTAAAAACCATAAACGGTATAGGCCAGAGCACTGCTGAAAAAATATATGATCATGGTTTCAAAAATTTTAAAGATATTGATGAGGCCGAGCTATCCCAACTTGAAGAGATCAGAAATGTCACATCCAAAAAAGTTAGCGCTCTAAAGGAGTTAGCTGAAGATAAGCTTGAAGATGGATTAGAAGAAAAGACTAGAGTAGAAGAAGAAAAGACAGCAGAAGCTGAGCAAGAATTTGATGAAGAAGATATATCCTCTACTGAAGCCGTTGAAAGATCCTCTGAGGAACACGAAAACATACCCCAGCCTCCGACTGAAGGTGATGAAGAGATGATCGAAGAGGAGGGAACTTCAGATTCGGGAACTGAGCCAATTCCACCTCCGCCAGAAGCCGTACATGAAGAAGAAATGAGCGAGGATAACAACAGTTCTTTAGATGAATCGCCCCCAGCAGAAAAGGAAGAGGCTTCTGAAGAGTTTCCACCACCTCCTCCCGACTTTGTAGATAGAAAAGAAGAGAATAAGGAGGATATGAAAGTAGATGAAGAAGTAGATGAAGAAGTAGTCAACAAATTGAAAGAGGTGGATGGTTTACCTGACTCCATCGCTGAAAAACTTTATGATAATGGCTACCACGCCTTGGAAGATATAGAGAATGCTTCAAAGGAAGTTCTACAGGAAATAGAAGATATAGGCCCTCTACAAGCTGAGATAATACTAGAGACGGTGGAAGAATATCTAGAGAAAGATATTGAAAAAAAAGACATAAAAAAAGATAAAAAAGAGCATTCTGAAGAATTTCCCCCCCCCCCTCCCGATCTCGTTGATAGAGCTGAGGGAGATGAAGATGAAGGAGACTCTTTACCTCAAGAACTGAACAATTCTTTGGAGAAAACTAAGACCCCTAAAGAAAACTTTGATGGTATGGAATCAGATGTTGTCAAGCCAGCCCCAGGTCCAGGTGGCCCACGATATCGTCCTCCAAGAAAAGTTGAACATGAGACAACAGAAGCTGTAGAAAAAGAGCATGATAAAGAAGTTTCTATTCCACCTCCACCCGGTGCCATAACAGCTGAGGAAAAAAAGGAAGAAACTTTGGAAGAAAAGGAAGAGAGGTTAGAAAAGAAGGAAGAAGAGCTCAAAAGATTCGAAGAGAAATTGACTAGCCAATATCAAGAACTACGAGATAAGATAAAAAAGATGCAGGAAAAGGATAGAGGATTAAGAAACAAAGAAAGTGAGATTAAAAAAGAGGAAGAGAGGCTTCAGGAGAAGGAGGAATTCCTTTTAGATAAAGAGGTTGAATTGGAAGAACGCGAAGACGAACTTGAAGAAAAATTAGAAAAAAAAGAGGAAGAGATGGAAAGAAAGTTAGAAGACCTCAAAAAGGCTAGAGAGAATATAGAGGAAAAAGGTAAAGAATTAGATAGGAAAGAGGCTGAACTGAGCGAGTTGAAAGACGAACTCGGAAAGAAGGAAAGGATGATAGTCGAGAAAAGGTCAGAACTGGAAGGATTAGATGAAGAACTTCAAGAAACCAAAGAGGAACTTGACCAGAGGGAACAAGAGATATTAAAAAATGAAGAAAAAATAAATAAAAAACAAGTCTTTTTAGATCAACGAGAAAAAGAACTCGATGAGAAGGCTGAGGAATTAAATGACCTAGAAAACGATCTAAAAGGAAGGGAGAACTATGTGGAAACGAAATTCGAACAGATAAAAGAGGAAAGGGAAGATGCTGAACAGAAGCTGGATGAGGTAAAAGAAGAGAGGAATAAGATCGAAGAGAGTAAAGCGAGGTTGGAGAAGGAGTGGGGGTCGATTGAAGAGGAAAAGAAGGAACTAAAACAGAGAGAACAGGATATCAAGGAGTTTGAAAAAGAGCTTGATAAGAAGAAAGAAAGGTTCGATGAAAGGAAAGTCCAACTCGATGAGAGAGAAAAGAAATTAGATGAGAAAGCTGAAGAGATAGATGAGCTAAGGAGTAATCTAAAAGAGAAAAGAGAGGAAGTATCCTCCCGTAGAGAAAAGTTGAAGCAGAGAAACGATGAATTAAAGGAAAAGGAAGATGAACTCTCTGCAAAAATAGAAAAAGCCAAAAAGAGAAACCAATCTCTTAAAAAGAAAGAAGAAGCGTTGAAGAAGAAAAGAGAGGAGATCGAAAGAGAAAAGATAAAAGATCCCCTCAGAGTCCAGCACTTGATGGAAGACGGTTACTCTAGAGAGGAGATATCGAATTTTACAGGCCTTTCGATGGAACAGGTTGAAGAATACGTAAACGTTATAGAAAGTTTCCATCCCGAAAAGAAAAAAGCCGACGAATAGGGGTTAAGAGTATATGAAAGGATCAAAAGTGAACCCCCGGGCTACGATAATGTTCGTTTCTTTAGTCTCGATCATCATGTTATGGGTTCTTTTTTTCTTTAATATGATCCCGGGAGACCCGATGGATGTTTTCTGCATTCTTTTGATCCCCACAGTATTGTTGATCATTCTAATGTTCAAAGTAGGTGGTGGCGCTATCTCACAAGACGACAAGCATGATGACGCACCAGATAGGTTCGGCGAATCGTTCTAATTCATCCCCTTTTTATCCAAAGAATTCTAGTTTCTTCTCGCTGCCTTTTTCCTCTTCAACCACATTATCAAAAAGATCGATCTTTATGGGTACAGCGAACTTAGTGAAGATACTGCTCACTATGGCCTCGCCTTTGTCTAGGCTTGCTATGTTCTTACTGTCCTTCGATAGATCTTGGGCGGCGCTGCCTATTATCGCATCTCTTTCACTCTTCATCTCGTTCCCTAAGATTATCTTGGTGTTCATATTCGCCAGTATCTCTCTAGGTATCATGCTCGAGAGCTGCGTTATAGCTATAAGGCCGGTCCTGAACTTTCTCCCCTCTCTAGCTATCTGGTGGAAGACGTTCCTCCCTGCTCTTTCGCCCAGAACCCTAGGAGCTTCCTCTATAACTATAGCCGCAGTAGGTTTATTCTCTAACTCTCCTTTTTCCTTGTAACTTTTATAATTTTTGAAGACACGATCGGTGATGATGCTTGCTATGAGAAGCTCTTTGTTCTGCGGCAGGGAGCTGGTATCGAGGATGACTTTTTTTCCCTCTTCAACAGCCTTAGCTATATCTTTAACCAAGCTCTCTGAGCCCTTATTGACGAATATATTGCCCATGGGCCTCACTTCTCCGTTCTTCACTTTGAGATCGAAAGTGAGCCTCAGCTTCCGTTTGAGTGCGTCCAAAGTCGTCTCTTGTATTCCGTACCTGCCAACTTCCTCGGGGTTTGAGGTCAATAGAGCCTCCAGCCAGTCCTTGCCGTGATGCGCATAGTAAACATAGAGTGCCTGGGTCTGTGCATCGGAGAGTTCCACCACGCCTTTCAGATTCCAGGGTTTTAGGATCGAAAGGTTCATCCGCAGGTGGTAACCGCCAGGAGGCGGGTTGGTAGAATAATAATCGACTTTCTTTCCGGCTTCAGGATGATCTTTTGCCCCCAGTTCGTTCCTCCCGTAGTATTCATCGTGAGGGTCAATTATGATGAGCCCGGCGTAATCCTTTGGAATCAGATTCCAAAGCATCACTTTCACGAGGTTGCTTTTCCCTCTTCCAGTGGTCGCGGGTATCAATATGTGATGTGAGAGCGCTTCTTTTCCATTTATGTGGATCGGAACATCTAACACCTGACTGCCGCTCCTGACTCTGCCCAGGTAAAGACTGTTCTCAGGTTCTTCTAAAAATTCAAAATCTTCTTTATCGACACGGTCTAGACTTCCGAAAAATGGAGGTAATATCTTTGGTATCCTAGGTTCCCCGTCTTTGATCCTCACAAGGGGTTTAGCTTTAGCGTATATATAATTCCTGATCTCTTCTTCCATCAATGACGTTTCTTCATACCCCTCCAATTCCATCCCGCTCATCCTCTCTATGTCGGTCTGTTCTAAAAGGGAACCGTATTCTAGGTCTAGCACCTGGAGTATGAGATCGTCTATGGCTAACAGATCTCCTATCTCGATGGTTTTCCCGCTCTTCTGCCTGATCAAAACTTCGCCGTATTCTCCTCCAACGATCTGGCCTATGGGCATGGTATCACTTCTCTATTTATATCCTATATTTCATATCTCGCTCAACCTGTCGTGGGCATTGACCGCATTCACTTTGTCCCTAAAGGTTTTGCTCATCTTGTTATCCCCCATGTTCCTGAGGTACTCCACTTCATCGTCCGTGACTCTAGCTTTTTTGTCCGCGTCCACAAGACCGTAGGGATAACCCAAGAAGATCGGATCTTTAGCCTGAAATGCGAGATGACCTAAGACTTCTTCCACTTCTTTCTTTTCCATCTCATCATGATTTCCCCTGTAAAATTCGGTCCGGAACGCATACTGCGAAGAAGGATGATACTTCACCACGTACATCTCTCCCTTGTGATCCGGATGTGAGTTATGAGCGACTGGATGATAATACCACCGGTCTTCACCTTTACCCGCCTCGCGGGCGATGGATCGTATCGAAGCGAGCAAGGGATATCTGGTGGAGGTCTTCAAAGAACTAGTCTTCGCTATGCCCACCAGGACGACCCGGTTTTCCTTCACCCTGTCATATGCTTCTTCAGCGTATCTTCTCTCCCTTTCCACCGTGGTCTGTAATACACCGTCCCTCACCACGATATCTTTTGGGGTCAGATGTTCCTCCACCATGTACTGAAGAGCTTTCCATTCGATGTACTTCCTGATGGTATGACCGGAGCTCACTGGAGTGCCGTTTTCCAGTTCGTCTTCCTTGAGAACATAGGAGGTCTTTTCAAGGGGCAAAACATCGTTCTGCGGTCTCAACTCACATTCGACTTTTTCTCCCTTAGACCTTGAAACCAGTATGGCTGTGAAAGGATCAAAATTCTTCACCCTTTTTTTCCCCATGAACAGGTTAAAATAGATCTTGATGAGATGTATACTGTCCGTAGGGCTTTCGTATATCTTGTTGTTCCCTCCATCTATACAGCAGATACTTCTTGTGTTTTCTTGGATATCATAGTCATCTAGGTTATTTTTGGATAACGGAACAGGCTCGTAGTATTGATCCTGGCTGAAGGAAGGTTCGCCCCACTCTTCTGGAGTTTGGGAAAGCTCATTCATAGCCTCATATAAGTCATCAAGCATCGTCTTCAAGATGTAAAAGGCTTTACTTAAAGGTTGAGAAGGGAGAGATGAATGAAACTTGATTCTAAAGAAACAAAAAAGTAAAAGCCTACAAGAGGTATTAGATATACAGCTTTGCTCTTAACACACGGTGAAAAAGATGGAAGTGAAGATCACTTACCTGTACCATAGTTGTTTTTCCTTGGAGGTCAACGGGGATGTTCTCCTCTTCGATTATCCCGGCAGCAGCGTGGAAAAAAGAGTAGAAGAGAGATTTAAGGATCAGTTGAGCGGAAAGAAGCTCTACGTCTTCATTTCACACGCTCACGGCGACCATTTTTCTCCAGATGTGGTAAAATTCTCTCAGAATGCTGAAAAGACGCACTTCATACTTTCGAGCGACGTGTTTTTCACCCCATCTCTTGGACCGGACGACGAACTCATAGAAGCTCATCCCGATTCGACCTATGCGGTAGATGATCTTTCGATAAAAACATTCGAGAGCAACGACGCCGGCGTAGCTTTCCTGATCAGATCTGGTTCTATCGATCTGAACGTCTATTTTGGAGGAGACCTTGCTAAATGGAATTGGCCCGAATGGAGTAAAAAGAAGAGAGAAAAGCATGTCGAAGTTTTTGATGAAGTCGTTGAGGCGCTGACGAAAGAAAAGATCGATATCGCCTTTTCGAACATGGATGAGCGTTTACCGAGCTGGGCGGGTCCGATAGAATTCATAGAGCGAGTGAAGCCCAGGTATTTCGTACCGATACATACCTTCGGCTCGGAAGAATGGATCGATGACTTGGTCGAGAAAGGATGGGACGCAAAAACAAAGATATTCCATTATTCCAAGCCGGGAGACGACGTAATTTGGAGATTTTGACACAGACTTTTTTCCCACCTTAGAAACAGACATTCCTATATCTCTTTTTCATCTCTTTCAGGTCGTACTTCATGGGGGCTTCGCTGATCTCGTCATAGATAAATTTCAAAGATAACACATCGTCTTTAGCGTATTCTTTCAAAGAAGTCCAGTCAGGTTCTTCACCACTTCCTATCATATGGTCAGAATAGATGCGGGCGACCTCTTCTCCGCTGAGTTCCATACTCTCCTTTTCTCTTTCATAACCCAAACGGCCAGCCACATCTTCGAGTTTTGAAGTCCTGCAGGAAGTCACGGCGTGGCTTTTCACCCATTTCATCAGATCCACTTTTTCTGTCCGGCGCCAGGTTTTTAGGAATTCCCGCCCATACTTTTCAAAGAAGTCGTCTAATACCTTGAAATCGAAACCGGACCCGTACCAGGCCAGCAGCACGGTTTCCGGCTCAAGATGTTCTTCTAGGAAACTGCCGAATCTCTCGATGATCCTCCCCCTCTTGTCGGGTTCTTTTTCAAGGAAGTAGATATACCTCTCTTCTTCATCGTCGTAGAGCCCGATATGCCAGATGATCGAAGGTCTTAAAGAATCGGTCTCTATGTCGAGAAATATGCGGTGCTTGTCCTTCAGCTCGTCTTCCTGTATCCTGTAGACCGTTTCCTCCTCTATAGCTTCTGCGGAAGAGATCCACTTGGTGCACCTGTAGGGCCCTACACCGTCCAGTTTCATCAATTCTTCAGGATCGCACTGTTTTAGATCGGCTCTATCCTTTATGTCTTTTCTTTTCAAAAGATCGGAGAATTTTTTCCCGAGGTCCGGTATAGCCAGAAGTCCAACCCTCTCCGCAGGGAATGTCTTCACTTTGAAACCTTTTCCACTGGAAAGGAAAGGTATCTTCACTCCTTCCCTGCCGAAACACGGTCCCAATCCTTGTACGTATCTGTTTCTGTGTGACTGTTTCTTCCCAGCCTCTATATCGGTCGAGAATATGCGAAAATTGTCTAGTTCGTCAGAAAGCCTATCTATGAGAGAGGTGTTTATCAACCTGTATTCAAAATTTGACTGGTCGATCTCCTCTTTTATCAGGTCCGTGAAGACCAGAGTCCTTTTACCCTTGAAAGACGCATTCTCTTTCACCGCGTCTTTTACCGCATCTTCGTCTCTCACCAAAAGAAGAGATTCGTGACCAATATCCCTTATAGCGTAACCGTCGGCGTCTTCCAGGTGGATGGTTTCGTAAGAAGTTGCTTTCTCCACTTTCACTTTCTTCCTGCTTTTCTTTTCGAAACCTGATGCTAATGTGATATCAGGATCAAAATATCGATCCAGGTCTCTCAATTCCTTTTCAGTATGATATCTTATCGCCTTTTCCGAAAGATGTAAGACCCGCATCGTTTTGGATAACGGAGACGTAGCTTAAAAGCCTTACCGAGTTACTCGAAGGATAGGCAAAAATAAATACCCCTCTATCCAAATTGGTTTTTGATGAAGTTCTACGTGGAATCCTACGGCTGCACCATGAATCAAGGCGAGACAGAGATGATAGCGGAGTCTTTAGAAGAAAAAGGTCATCGGAGAGTGGATTCTTTGGAGGACGCTGACCAAGCTCTGATCGGAACATGTGTGGTTATACAGAAAACTGAGGAGAGGATGAAGCGCAGGATCGAAGAGTTGCAGAAAGAAGTTTCTAAGGTGACGGTCTCCGGATGTTTGTCCTCCATATCTAACGAAAGTTCTGGAAGATCCGACGCCGAGCTCACTTGTCCAGAGTCACGGCTGGACTTCATACGGCCTCAAGAGGTGAAGATTACCTCGCGGCCAAAACAAGAGGAACTCGTAGGCACAATCCCCATCGCTTCAGGATGTTACGGGAACTGCGCTTATTGTTTAACGAAGATCGCCAGAGGTAGCTTGACCAGCAGACCTCCCGAAAGGATAAAAAAGCGTTTCAAAGAACTCGTCTCCTCCTCGACCAAGGAGATCAGATTGACCTGTCAGGATATGGCTCTTTATGGAAAAGATATCTCCACCGATATAAACGAACTCCTCTATGAACTTTTGAAGATAGAAGGAGACTACCGCATAAGAGTGGGGATGATGAACGTCGATTCCCTTAAAAAGATAAAAGTTGAGTTCATGGAACTGATGGAAGACCAGAGGATATATTCCTTCCTACACCTTCCTCTACAATCCGGGTCCGATCAGATACTGAAAAAGATGAACAGAAATTACGATGTGAAGGGATGGAAAAAACTGACGGAAGAATTCAGAGAGAACTTCCCGGAACTCACCCTCTCTACCGACGTGATAGTGGGATTTCCAGGAGAGACTGAAGAGGATTTCGAAAGGACCAAAAAGGTGATCGAACAAGCGAAACCGGATATAGTGAACGTGACGAGATTTAGTCCTAGAAGGGGAACTGAAGCCGCAGACATGGAGGGGAAAGTACACTCGAGAGAAAAGAAGGAGCGGTCAAAAGAGATGACCGATTTGAGATTCAAAATCAGCAGAAAGATAAATGAAGGATACGTTGGAAAAACAACTCAGGCACTCGTACTTGAGAAGGGGAAGCGCGAGTCGCTAAAGGCAAGGATGAACAACTACAAGGTCGTAGTTTTGAAAGAAGAAGAGGAGGGATTGATAGGAGAACACGTAGATGTGAAGATAAAGGAAGCTGAAGACATATATCTTATTGGAGAGAGATCATAAATCGGGTGCGTCCCGGAAATATTTAAAGGTAGAAGCCGCCGTTCATTCGGATCACTTCCCCTGTTATGTAGGAAGCGTCTTTAGAGGCTAAAAATGTAACTGTCCGAGCTACTTCCTTTGGCTTTCCAAAGCGCGCCATAGGGATCTGTTTTTTGATCTTATCCTTCACCTTTTCCGGCATATCAAGTACCATCTTAGTAGCTATAAATCCAGGAGCTACCGCATTTACCGTCACGTCGTCTCTCACCAATTCTTGAGCTAAAGCTTTCGTAAAACCGATGATCCCCGCTTTAGAGGAGGCATAATTCACCTGCCCTATATTACCTCTTTCTCCTACCACTGAAGATAGACTGATGACGCGACCCTGAGCTGAATCCTGTATGTGATCTAAAAATGTGTGCGTACAGTTGAAAACGCTGTCAAGATTTACCGATAAAACTTGGTCCCAGTCTTTCTTTTCCATCTTGGTGAAGAAGTTGTCCCTGTTGATCCCGGCGTTGTTCACTAGTATATCTATCTTCCCAAAATTTTCTTCCACTTGGGTTTTAGCACGTTTTACATCTTCGATGTCGGAAACATCGGCTTCGACCATCCATGCCTCTCTGTCGAGATGGCTCTCGATGTATTGGGCAACCTTGTTGGCCTTTTCTTTTTGTGAACTCAGATCGTTTATGACTATATCTGCCCCTTCTTTTGCAAGTTCTAGGGCGATCCTTCTACCTATGCCTTGGGCGCAGCCAGTGACCAATGCGCTTAAACCACTCAATCTTCTACAGGTTGTATCTAAACCTTCGATCTCGTCAAAGAAATTTTTCTCTTCAGTCATATGAAAAACACCTTTTTAAGGATATTTATAGGTAATAACCTCCGTTTACTTCTATAACTGTTCCTGTCATATAAGAGGATTTTGCAGATGCTAAAAAGGCGACGACTTCTGCAACTTCCTCCGGTTCACCGAAACGGTTCATAGGTATCTGACTTTTGATATTTTTCTGCACCTTTTCAGGGATGTTTTTCACCATCTCTGTAGCTATAAACCCAGGAGCTACCGCGTTGACTGTAACGTCATCTCTGACTAGCTCTTGAGCTAAAGCCTTCGTAAAACCTATTATTCCTGCTTTAGAAGAAGCGTAATTGACCTGGCCGATATTTCCTTTTTGGCCAACCACCGAAGAAATGTTTATTATCCTCCCCTGCTCCGATTCACGTATGTCGTCAAGAAAAGTTTTGGTACAGTTAAATACGCCGTCGAGATTCACTGATATAACTTTGTCCCAATCTTCTTTTTTCATCTTAGCGAAAAATTTATCTCTGTTTATACCGGCGTTGTTCACAAGGATATCGATCTCTCCGAAATTCTCTTTTAGATGTTCCTTCATCTGTTTTACTTCCTCATGATCACTTATATCTGCCGGATATATCCAGCTGTTTTCGCCTTCCAGTTCGACCGTAGTAGCGGTTTCGCTGGCTTTATCATGACTAGTATTATAATTTACCACCACTTCAGCCCCATGATCTGCGAGGGTAAGAGCTATCTGTTCGCCGATCCCCCTAGAAGCACCTGTGATCAGTGCTTTTTTTCCTTCGAGAGAGTAGGGTTCGCTTTCTTTTTGGTTTGCTTTTATCATAACACGATCACCTCCGTTATTTTTCTATCCTGTCCTTCCACTTTTGGATTCTTTTTTGAGATATCCCCGTTTTTTCGGAAAGTTCCTCAGCATCGGATATAGAAAGATCGCTAACACTCTTGACCGAAGCCTCTTTCAGCTTCTTAGCTGATTTTTCTCCGATACCGTTGATCGATGTTAGGGGTTTCTCGTCCCTTTCTTTGATCCATTCTGCCACTTTTCCCCAAAGACCAGGATGTACTTTAGAACTGACTGAGAGACCTATGTGTCCTACCGATTCTTTCATTATCTCTGTATCGTCGCTTGCTATAGCTTCGATGAAGGATTCGCTACTTTCTGGTGGAACTAGTGTATCGTATTCTCCCATCAAAAGGAGTACTGGCATATCTATGTTTTTCAGGTCCACTCTCTTTCCGCCGATTTTGAGTTCGTTCTTAACCAATTTGTTCTCCTGGTAGAGGTCTTTCACGAACTTGGAGAAGGTTTTACCCGGAACGTCTTTTCCGTCATGTATCCATTTTTCCATCCTAAAGAACATCTCGACGAATTCTTCGTTTTCAACGTTTTCCGCTAAATTCAAAAGTTTACCCACCGTGTTGTTTACAGGTGACAAAAATAGATAAGCACCGTCAAGGAATTCAGCGGGACAGTTCCCGAATGCTTCCGTCACTTTTTCCGGGTGGAAAAAATCATGGTCGGCCCACAGCTTGAGATTTCCCGTATCTTTCTCAAAGTCGAGTCCGGCGGCCATGAGCGAGAGCGTGCGGACTTTTTCCGAGTGAAGAGCTGCGTACATGGCAGACAAGGTGCCTCCCATGCAGTAACCCAAAATATTGATCGATTCTTTATCCCGATATTTTCTAACTTTATCTACGCAGACATCGATGAAATAATTCACATAATCGTCTAACGTTTCAAACTGGTGGCGCTTGTCCGGCTTTTTCCAGTCTATCATGTATACGTCCAGCCCGTAATCTAACAAAGTTTCGACTACCGATCTGCCCGGTTGAAGATCCAAGATATATGGTTCGTTGATCAAAGCGTACACCAGCAGGATCGGTGGTCTATCTTCCAAATCGCCTTCACATTTGTAGTGAAGCAGTCTCGCTATGTCCTTTTCCCATATTACCTCGGAAGGAGTTTGTCCCACCTCAACTTGGGGCATCGATCGTAAAAGCTTAGCCGCTCTGTCTATATCGAGAGCGTGCTCAACAAGATCATTCATAAAATCATTTTGAGCCTTTGTCAAGGTAGAAACATCTCCGAGTTCTTTTGGAATATCTTTCATATGAACACCCTATCACTTTTCATTCTTCTATAGGTAGATCGTCCAATCTCCTCTCGACTTCTCTGACCCGTGAGGTCAACTCGTGGATAGACTCGTATATCTTCAACATATCCTCTCTAGAGGGTAAGCTCATGGACTCAAGATAGGTGTTCATCAACTCCTGCTGTGTGATCTTCGTATCGAGTATGTTATCTATATAGGAACCCTGCAGCTGTGCGTAGGGTTCGGAACTGATGAGTTCCTGCATCGCTTCTGACGCCGACTTGATCATCTCGTTTTGGCTCTTTTTGAATAGGTCCTCTGTTTTCTCTTCTTGAAGCCCCTCCTGCCAAATATTGAAAAGGTTGGAATAAGAATCCATCCAATTTTCTTGGACGATCTTGAATATCTGAGGTACCTCTTCCTCTTCACCGGCCATCTGAGACCATGCATCTATCCAGAGGTCGTAAAGATTTTCCTGTTCTTTTCGCTGTTTTTCCAAGGTCTGGTTTATCGCATCGGTCAAAACGTCACGCACGTTATCCATGTAATCCGAATAGATGTTTTTGAAATTCGGTGGGAGATCTCCTTCTATGTTCTCTTCAACCATATCTCTAAAGTTCTGGGAGATCTTTACCCAATTATTGAACATCTCGGTCATAGACGCATAAGACTCTAAGCCGTCGATAGCCTTCTGCTGGCTAGATATGTTATCCGTGTATTCTCTCCACTGCTTGTACATCTCTTCGTAGATCTCCGCGTTCTGATTCTCTAACTCTTCCATATATTCTTCCATCTCTTCGTAAAACTTTTCCCAAGCCGAAACAAATTGTTCTCTTAAATCTTCATATGATACATCTTCTTCCATTATACTGCCTCCTTATAAATAAAAAATGGAAGGTGGTTTTACCCATCTTCTAACTTCTTTTCGAGTTCTTCTATTTTCTCCTTTAGCTCTTCTATCTCGCTCTCGTATTCTCTCAACCGCCGGTTTGGCACCCATGGGAAAAGGGGCATCACCGACCTCTTACCGAAATACGGTTCGAGCGAGGAAAAGTAATTTTTTTCCATCTCTTCCATGTATTCCTCAACGGTATCCTGCATCTTATCGACACTGTTCATCCAATCTTCTATGAATTTCCCGTAACGTTCGTTAGTAGTGTCAACGTTTTCTTTCATCTGCTTGTTCAGGTCGTCTCCGAGATCATCGAGTAGTTCCCGTAAGTTCTTCATAGATTCCTGATTATCCTCCATGTTTCTCGTGGCTACATGAAGAGCGGTCTGTTGAAAATCCGCTACCGCTTCAACTACATCATCCGGATTCGGGCCCGTTCCTGCTTTGATTCCCTGGAACAAACTTTCCGTTATCCCTGTCCAAGCCGAATAGAGTTCTTCGGCGTCCTTTTGGCTGGATTCTACGAGTGTTTTCAAATCATCTCTTATCTTTTCGTTGTATTCCATGAAAGCCTCTGAATATTCTTCGCCGATATTTTTCTCTATCATATCTTCTGAGATGTCAGAGAAATCCACCCATATGTTTTTCAGTCTCTCGTACTGCTCGTTGTTCTGTTCGACCAATCCTTTAACGTCCTTTCCAAAATCAGCGGACTCCCCCATCATCTGGTTGAAAGTCTTCATATATCTTTCCTGTTGTTCCAACATGTTGGTGAACCCACTGTAATCTATGTCTGAAAGGTACCTCATAGATTCGAATATGTTCTTTCGATCTGCCATTTTTTCAATCCTCCTCCATTTTTTCTTCTAATCTTTTTACTCTCTCTTTTAAGTCTTTCACATCATTTTCTTTTCGAGTCCTATAGGCGGAAAGGCCGGGCATGGTGAATAGATTTTCATATCCCCTGTTGACCGTTTCAATGTAGCCTTCTAGTATGTTAGAATAGTTCTCTTCCATCTCTTCTGCCATCTCGAAAGCTATCTCTGTCAGCCTAGTGTTCTGTTCTTCTATCTGTTTTAGGAATGATTCGTACGAATCTTTGTATTTTTGGTAATCTTCTCGGACGTACCCCTCTATTTGATCGAAATTTGAGTTCCATCGTTCATAGAGTTCTTCGACTTGAGCCTCTTGCTCTTCCTGGAGATCCTCCAAGAGATCGTCTGTTTTCTTGGAGAATTTGTCCCATGTTTCAACGAACTCTTCGTAGTCCGCTACGTAGTCTTCGATCGAGTCCTTCATCTCTTTTCTCATGTCTTCTGAAAAATCGGACCACAAACCGAACAGTTTACCGAAATCTCTTGGATCAGTGCCTTCGCTCAAGGTCTCTTCCGCTCTATCCGCGTATTCTTCCGTTATCTCCTTCAATGATTCCTGCACTTCTCTCGTCTGTTCTCCGAGTCTTGTCATCCTGGCGGCCATCTTGTTGTAGAAATTTCTCCAGATCACCGAAAGTTCTTTCGTTTCCTCTGCCGGAAGGCTTGAATTCTTTCTAACTACGTCTATCTGTTCCTGGAAATCTAAAGCTCTTTCAGTCCATTCGTTCTCGATCTTTTTCCATTTGTCCAGTTGGTCGTCCGTGACCCTTTTAAGATTCTCTTGGGTGCTTTGGATTCCATCGAGCCATAATTCGCTCGTCTTTCTATAGCCCGTAACGGACGGCCCGGAGAATATCTCGGAAATAGAGCTTAAAAAGTTCATCCCGATGGGTTCCGGTTCTTCCTGTGGTTCGTCGCTTCTCTTCCGCTCTTCGGTTTCCCTTTTCACGGACGGACGTTCTTCTTTCTTTTCTACTATATCCTCATAGATTTCCGGCTTCACAAGTTTCTCTGCGATCTCATCCTTCGTCGATGCACTGCTGACTTCGATCCCGTTCCGCTCTGCCAGCGTCAGCATCTCGTCTTTCAGCATGGATTCGACCATATTACACTTGCATTCTTCGTTATCCTGTGCTTCATCGTATACTCTAACATACTTCTCGATAGGTGCTTCTTTTTCGTTCATGTTTGATCTCCCTCGCTAGAGGTTGTTACGCAACTGTAACATTATATTAACCCTTTATAAACATTTTTATATAGATATTTGTATTATCATACAACTATTGTATTGTTATACAATCGACTTACTCTGTGGAAGGAAAAAATAAGATTTGATAAATTATGATAACTTTTAAAAAGAAGTTGCATAATTTCCGACCGGAGAGCTGATCGGCCCCTCAGGTCTCCCTCGCTAGAGATTTTTGTTTTGGGCCGGTCAGTCCCCTCCCTCTTTCAAATCACTTTTTCCCTCCTGAATTCCTCTATCTCTTCTTCCGTGTAACCCGCTTCTATCAAGATTTCATATGCGTTTTCACCCTTCTTGGGTGGAGGACTCTTGAATTCGTCTATCTCCTTATCGGACTCTGCAGGGAAGCCGATCTGCCCGATATATTCTCCGTCGAAAGCCAACGAGCCGAGCATTTCTCTTTCCCGTACATGGAAGCTTTTGAAAACTTCTGTCAGGTTATTTACGGGAGAGAGCATCACGTCGTTTTCCTCCGCTAAAATTTTCCACTCTTCGAATTTTTTGTTTTTAAATTCCTCTCTCAGTATCTTTTTCACCTCTTCTCTTTCAGAAAATTGCTCGTCTTTCAGTTCTTCCTTATCTATCAGGTCGCAGAAGTTTTCCCAATATTTCTTTTCATAGGCGGCTAGGCTCACGTACCTCCCGTCTTTGGTCTCATAGATATCATAGAACGGATAGGCCCCGGTCAGTACCGTTTCTCTTGCTCTTGGAGTTTTGCCTTTAAGCAGAGATTTCCAAGCTATTCCGGCAGAGAGCGAGATCAAGCAGTCTAAGATCGATATATCGATGAACTCTCCACCAGAATCATTCATTTCTCTGTCCAAAACAGCGCTGATTATAGAAAAGGCGGAAAAGAGTCCGGCGGTCATTACTGAGATAGGGAAGCCGGGGATGGCGGGTTCGCGGTTCATAGAGCGAGTTAAATCTATCAGGCCGCCCTCCGAAGCGTAATTGAGATCGTGTCCGCCTTTATCTTTCAAAGGACCTGTTTGGCCGTAACCGGAAAGCGAACAGTAAATTATATCAGGGTTCACCTTTTTTACGGTTTTATAATCTACTCCCAGTTTTTTTACCACCCCTGGGCGGAACTGCTCGAATATAACGTCAGCGTCTCTCGCAAGTTTTAAGAATATCTCATTACCACTTTCTTTTTTCAGATCTATCTCGATGGATCTTTTGTTCCGGTTCAGCATCAGAAAAGGTGCTCCCTCTCCTTTTATGAGAGGTTCCATGCTACGTGCGTGATCACCTTTATCAGGCTCCTCTATCTTGATGACCTCCGCTCCAAGGTCGGCCATCAGCATAGTAGCGTAGGGACCGGGTAAAAGCCTCGTCATATCTAAAATTCGTAATCCGTTCAGATCCATCTTATCAAGATACAATAGTGTTTACTCCTTTTATATTTTATAGATTGTTGGGAAGGGTAACTTAGGATTTTAAAAAGATATATTTATGCACCCCATATTTGTTTAATACCATTTATAGTCAATGACCCGACTTTTTGTACTCACGAGGAATTAGGTCAATTCCTCTTGGTCACAAAATAAATTTTGTTCCCTTGGAGGGTCTTTGACTATCAGTGGAGCTCGTAACTTAGTTCAAAACACTGAGGAATCAATAGATTCCTCATGTCTTAGGAAAGTCTACTTTCCTAAAAGAAGTTACGAGTTCCACTATAGATTATTTGAATCTTAGGATATCTATTAAAGAGTAACAGCAATAAGTTACTTATAATAGGTATAGAATAAATTGAAGAAATCCTTAAGGCCCTCTAGATTATCCAATAGGAGGAATTATCATTTGACACCAAAAGGTCCGATGTATGACGAATCCGAGTCTTACCTTGAAAAACTCAAAAAAAAGCTGCAGGAGCGGGAGGAAGAGCTTGAACAAGAAGAAACTCGTTTGAAGAGATGGGGCGCAACCCTCAGGAAAAGGGAATCTGATGTGAAGGGGAGGGAAAAAGAGCTCGAAACGTTGAAAGAAGAGCTGGAAGAAAAAGAGCGAAATCTAGAAGAAAAAAAAGATGAGATCGAGATGGATCGATCCAGGGTGGAAAAAAGAAAATCCCATCTAGATCAAAGAAAAAAAGAGCTCCATGATAGGAAAGAAGAGTTGGATGAGAGAGAAAGATTTCTGAAGGAAAAGAAAGAGCGGATAGACCATGGATGGGAGGAAATCGAGAATGAACGAGCGCAACTTGAAGAAAAAAAATTAGAATTGGAGAGAAGGGAAGGGCCTTTGATGGCTTTGGATAAAGAGCTTCAGGAGAGAGAAGAGGCTCTTCAAGAGGAACGCGAAGAACTTGAAAAGAGAGAGTCGGATATTTTAGAAGAAGAAAGTAGATTGGACGAGAAAAGGGAAGAGATAACGGAAGAGAAAGAAGAATTGGAAGAAAAGAAGGCAGAATTCGAGAGCCTAAGAAAAGAATTAGAAGAGAGAGAAAAGGCTTTGGATAAAGAGCGGGAGCAGATAGATGCGGAATGGGCAGATATAGAGGATACGAACACGCAACTTGAAGAAAGAGAAAGAAGATTGGACGAAAGAGAAGGGCCTTTGATGGCTTTGGATAAAGAGCTTCAAGAGAAAGAAGAGGCTCTTCGAGAGGAACGCGAAGAACTTGAAAAGAGAGAGTCGAATATTTTAGAAGAAGAAAGTAGATTGGACGAGAAAAGGGAAGAGATAACGAAAGAGAAAGAAGAATTGGAAGAAAAGAAGGCGGAATTCGAGAGCCTAAGAAAAGAATTAGAAGAGAGAGAAAAGGCTTTGGATGAAGAGCGGGAGCAGATAGATGCGGAATGGGCCGATATAGAGGCTAAGAATACGGAAATAGAAGAACAAAGAAGAAGATTGGACCGAAGAGAAGGACCCTTGAGGGCTTTGGATAAAGAGCTTCAGGAGAAAGACCAATCTCTTCAAGCGGAGCAAGAAGAACTAGATAGGAAAAGAAAAGAGCTTGAGGATAAGGAATCTGATCTGTTAGAAAAAGAAAAAATATTGAGTGAGAGAGAGGAAGAACTAGATAAAGAACGTTCCGGGTTGGAAAATAAGAAAGCAGAGTTAGATGAAATAGAAGCAGAGCTAGATGAAAGAGAAGGGGAATTGGACGAAAGACAGAATGTGTTGAGGGAGAAGAAAAAGGAGATAAGTGCAGAGAGGTCCGAACTTAACGCCCTAAAAGAATCATTGGAAGAAAGAGAAAAAGCCGTAGAATCCTCTGAAAAAGAGATAGAAGATAATAAAGTGATGATCGATGAGAGATGGGATGAGGTGAAAAAAAAGGAATCGTATATTTTAGAAGAAGAAAAGAGCTTGGAGGAAGATAGAGAGGAGTTAGAAGAAAGGAAAGCGGAATTAGAGCGCGAGAGGGACGAATTGGATGAAGAGAGAGAACAGATAGATCAAGAGAGGGCCGACCTCGAAGAAAAAAGGACGAGATTAGAAGAAAGGGAATTGGAGTTGGAGAGAAGAGAAGGGCCGTTAATGGCTCTAGATGAGGAGATCCGAGAGAAAGAAAAATCTCTTCAAGAGGAACTTGAAGAGCTGGAAAGAAAAGAATCGGACCTTTTGGAAAAAGAAAAGCGATTGGAGAAGGAGAGAGAAGAGATCAACGAAGAGAATGCGGAATTAGAAGAAAAAAGGAAAAGGATCGACGAAAGGTGGAAAGAGATTGAAGAGGAGAAGGCAGACATCGAGGAGAAGAAGAAGGACTTGGTCGAAAGAGAGGCTGCTTTAGAAGAGGATAAAAAGGAGATAGAGGAGGAGTGGGCCGATATAGAAGCCGTAAGAACCGAATTGAATCAGAGAGAGAGAGAAGTAGGAGAAAGGGAAAGATGGGTAGAAGCCTCTCAAGATGAGATAGAAGAAAAGAAGGCCATGATGGAGGAAAAATGGGAGATCCTTAAAAGTAAGAAAAAGAAGCTGAAAGAGAAAGCGTCGCGTTTAAAGGAAAAAAGAGAACAGATATTGAAGGGGAGAGAGGAGCTTGAAGAAGAGAAAGCAGAGATCGAAGAGAGGAAGAATGACTTGGTCGAGGTGGAGAGAGCTTTAGAAGAAGATAAAAAAGAAGTTGAAGAGGAGTGGGCGGATATAGAAGCCGTGAGAACCGAACTTAGTCAGAGAGAGAGAGAGATAGGAGAAAGGGAAAGATGGGTAGAAGACTCTGAAGAAGAGATAAAAGAGAAGAGGG
>PWHU01000134.1 GCA_003555395.1 Thermoplasmata archaeon | reverse complement strand
TACACCAAATGGAGGAAAAACGTGTCTGATACCGAAAGGATAAATGTCCGGCTTCCGGAGAGCTTTCTGGATAGGATAGACTTTTTGGTTGAGATGGACGACTTTTCCTCCCGATCTGAAGCTATCAGGATCGCCGTGAGGGATATGTTATATTATAGGGTCGATCTGGTAGCAGAAAAGGTCGAAAAGATGGCAGAACAGGAACAGAAGATGGCGAGAGCCAAGGCTATCAGAGAAGAATATCTGCAGAAGTAATGAGCAGAGGGATGGATGCACTCTTGACCTGCTAGCCCGGGCCCTTACGGGCTCATCTTTTTTTAAACCATCTTCTCATACACCCATAGCTAGTCGTAAAGTGTTCCTTACCCCGGGTGCCGCTCCGAGGATTATCACAACCAATTTTAGAAGATTCACCAGCATCTTTTTATCTTGATATTCTTCTCTCATGTATACGTCCAAAACGTACACGATCAGCACAACCATGATCAATTTTATGGGAAATACTACGAGAGGAGTCCCGGTTATATCGATCAGAAGTTCGGGGATTACATGTTTTTCAGCGTATCCGTAAGCCGTGATGCCCCTGTAGGTGGATGAAGCGTCGAATAGATGGGCAAAAAAGATCAAAACGTTCAAAGAGCGAAAGAAAACCCCGAAGCTTCTCACGTTTTTTGACCCTTGAGAAAGACGGTCGAAGGACCACAAAAGGGTTAGAAATGCAAGTGTTAGAGCCGATGCCGCTCCGGGTATCAGCACGACCTCCAAAGGATTGGTATGAGGCAGTTCAACGATATAATACAGATTGTAGGAGAGAGTCAAAAGAAGAGTGACAGAGCCGTAAGAGAAAAGTAGATACTTTTCATAGGAGTGAAAAAATCTAGGTGCGAGAAAGAAACATAACGATATCCCGCAGAGGATCACCAATAGAAAAAGGATGTTATAGTATTCGAGAATATTTGCCGTGAATAAATAAACCGTCGGGATAGGCAGCAGAAGCAAAAGTCGGGAAACCCGTTTTTTATTTTCCTTTAGATCAATCTTAGAGAGCCATGATCCAACGATAAGCAGCGATATGGCGGAGATGCCCAGAACAAAGTAAATCAAGGGAGTTATCATGAACTTGTCTATCGGGTCTTTAAAAAGGCCGGCGTCCTCCAAACTACGTAAAGAACCGCCGAGTATAACCCAGGGGAGCAGCGAATAGACGAAATTTCTATCGATCTTTAGGTCGAAGTGTCTTATCAACTCGTAGACCCCAAAAAAGGCTACTACCAGACCCAAGCCGTAAACTGTGGTGTTGATCGGGTTGTATCCTGCGGATATACCGTTCACGTCACGTCCTTCGGCATCCGCCACCACAGGACCCCAAAAGTACCTCCACAAGAATCCGTCCCAAAACAGGTCGGGCATCAAAAGCGAACCTATCAAGAGGAACGAAGGAAGACCTAAAAGCAGGAGCATCCAGACTTTCAGTCTATTATCCCTGTAAAGAGAGACCATCCGTTCGATCTTTATCATTCCACGGTCACACTCTTGGCAAGGTTCCTTGGTTTATCTATATCCCGGTCCAATCGGTAAGCGGTATAATAAGCTATCAACTGCAGCACTACATTCACCAATAATGGGGAGAAGATAGGTGTAGTCTCAGGTATGAAATAGAAATCGTCGGCTAACTTTTTGATCTCCCTGTCCTCGTCACCTACCACTATGACCGGGCTGTTCCTAGCTGCGATCTCTCCTATATTACCCAGCATCTTTTGGAAAGTGTGATCTTTCACCGCTAAAGCGATGACCGGTGTGTCTTCAGTCAAAAGGGCAAAAGGACCGTGCTTCAATTCTCCCGCGGGATATCCTGCGGCGTGAATATAAGCTATCTCCTTCAATTTTAGGGCGCCTTCTAGGGCGACAGGATAGTTTATATTTCTTCCAACGAAAAATATATCCCTGGACTCTGACAACCTTTCAGTGATATCTTTGATCTTGTCCATATCGTCAAGGATCCTTTCGACCTTCCTTGGGAGTCTCCTCAGCTCATCTTTGTACTCCTCCGCCTTGTCCCTACTCAAGACGCCTTTTTTCAAACCCAGTTCGATAGCCAATAGATACAATATGATCACCTGGGTGGTGAATGTTTTAGTGGCTGCGACCCCTATCTCGGGACCAGCCTGGGTATAGACGACTTCGTCCACTTCCCTGGTGATGGAACTGTCCATCACATTGGTGACGGCCAAGGTATTGCATCCTCTCTTCCTAGCCTCCCTAGCCGCCGCTATGGTATCGAGAGTCTCGCCGCTCTGGGAGAACAGGATGGTGAAGGGAGTGCTGTCCGATGGAGAGGTGTACCTGTACTCGGAAGACACCTCTACCGTGCAGGGTATCTCAGCTAGGTTCTCAAATATGTATCTGCCCACGTAACCCGCATGAGACGAAGTTCCGCATGCTATGAATTGAACCGAGTCTATATCGTACTTTAATAGGTCGACGTCGTCGAAGCTCGTGAGACGTCCCAATATGGATTCGTGTATGGCTTTAGGCTGCTCGAATATCTCTTTAAGCATGTAGTGCTCATAACCGCTCTTTTCAGCATCTTCCACGTCCCAATCGATCCTTTTAGTCTCTCTCTCTACAAGTTCATCTTTTTCATCCCATATCTCTATCTCGTTTCTAGTGACACGGGCTATATCGCCGTCTAAGAGGTACTTCACGTCCTTCGTATGATCCAAGAGAGCGGGAACGTCTGATGCTACAAAATTTTCTCCGGAGCCCACACCTATCACTAGAGGACTCTCATTCCGGGCAACTATAAGCTCATTGGAATCTTTATGGATAAGAGCCACGGCATAAGAGCCTTCGATGAATTCGATGGTCTTTTTGAAAGCTTCTAAGATGTCTCCATGGTAGTTCTCCTCTATCAGATGTACGATCACTTCGCTGTCAGTCTCAGAAGTGAATTCGTGACCTTTGTCCAAAAGTTCGTCTTTGATGGAGTTGAAATTATCGATTATACCGTTGTGGACCAGGGCTATATTCTCATCACAATCCAAAAAAGGATGAGCGTTCTCGTCCGAAGGTTTTCCGTGAGTAGCCCATCTGGTGTGTCCTATGCCCGCGTCGTACTTCGGTACTTCGGTTTCGTCGAGCTGATCTATCCTGCCCTTCTTCTTCTGTAGATAAATGCTTCCTTCATTTTTTACGGCTATGCCAGCAGAATCATACCCTCTGTATTCCAACCGCTTGAGTCCGCTGATGATCACCTTTCCCGCGTCTTTATGACCCGTGTAACCGACTATACCGCACATAACATCACCTCATCATACCGCCTTCACACCCGATTCAAGATTCTCCCTCACCGTTCTTCCGGACTTTATCTCGCAATCTTTTCCTATTATCACTCCCGATTCTACGGTGACGCCGGAACCGACGATAGAGTCCTCGGCTATCATAACTCCTATCTTTTTTACCTGGTGAAGCCCGTCTTCAGCATCGACTCTAGAATCAGCAGAATATGTCGAAAAATTGGTGCCTATCCTGACACCTTCTCCTATGACAGAGTTCTCCACGGTGGAATTGGCTTCGAGCAAAACACCTCTCATCAGCACGCTGTTTCTTATCACGGTGAAAGGCGCTACCTTTGTATTATCTCCTATGCTTGAAGAAGGTAGTATACACGCATTGGGACCTATATCGCAGCCTTCCCCTATCACCGCCGGTCCTTCTATGAAACTTCCGCCTCTTATCCTGGTGCCCTTACCTATCCTGACATTCCCTTTTATTATAACCCTCTCTTCTATCTGGCCATTTATACTCTTGTTCACGTTGCCAAGGGCGGCGCTGTTCACGTGAAGCAGGTCCCAGGGATAGACAGCGTCTATCCATGTCTCTTCGGTTCGGATGACCCTTACACTTTTGTCTTTCAAAACCTTTTGAATAACTGAAGGTATATCATAATCGTCCTCCTTCATGGTCTCCTCGATATAGCGGAAGATCTCGGGAGGAAAAGAACAGATCCCTGTGGAGATCAGGTGGCTCGGACTCCTCTGAGGTTTTTCTATCAAATTTCTTATCTCTTCACCGCCCTTTTCTAAGGTGACGACGCCGTACTTCGAAGGGGTCTCGCTTTTTGTTATAAGGAGTGAGTAATCATCCATATTATTCAAGAGATCCGATACCGTCTCCTTGGATATCACATTATCTCCGGGTAAGACAAGAAATTCGTCTTCTATCTTATCTTTGGCCTGATAAAGCGCATGAGCTGTGCCCCCGGAAGGAGGCTGCTTCCTCTGGATAACGTATTCTATATCGGCTCCAAAATCGTCTCCGTCGCCGAAATAAGACATTATCCTCTGTCTTCTATATCCAACCACCATCACTATCTCGTCGATACCGTTTTTGACGAGAGATTCAACCACGTACTGCAGGATGGGTCTGTTCGCTACGGGTATCATGACCTTGGGTTCCGTAGCGGTGAACGGACGTAATCTCGTGCCTTCCCCAGCAGCCAAGATGACAGCTTTCATGTCCTGGTATCATCAAGGCGCAATTTAAAGATTTTGTTTTACGTAAATAGAAGTGGATTCACTCTATATAGATCGCGGGTCTTTTCGGCTTGGACTGGGATGACCTATTTTCAGGATCGTAGATATCGTCCTGGCCGGCTTTCGATATACTTATCTCAGCGTCGAATTCCTTCTTCAAGAATTCGAGGCTCTCTTCGAGTACCTCTCTCTCGTCCAAATCGACGTGGAGTTTTTCAGCGCCTCTGGTTTTGATGTCCTCAAGAGCCTCCTGGACAAAGGAAGCCAATTCGTCTGAAGGTGCGTCGATCTCCTCGACCAATTCTCCCATGAGACCCATACCTTTTTCCGGCTCCTCTTTCATCCTTTCCAGGACCTCCTTCTTCCATCCTTCCGCCACATAGATGTATATCTTTTCTCCCTCGACCTCGGCTATGTCCAAGATATGCTTTATGTCCTCCCGTACTTTCTTCACGTAGTCCTCACGGCTTTCAGCTAGATCAGAGATCTTTTCTTCCTGGTACCGAGGAAGTCTTTGCTGGGTGACGAAATCTATATCCCAGTTATCGGAAAGTTCTTCCGCTATGTGAGGAGTGAAAGGAGCGATCATACGGACCAGCTTTTCTCCCACTTCGTTCAAGAGTTCCGGATCAGATCCACCTCTCTTCAGATACCAGTTTATCTCCGCCGGTATGTTGTAGAAGGCTATGTTCGCACCTTTCCTTATCTCGTAGTCGTCCATGAACTCGTGATATCTTTTCAAAAGTCTGTTGAATCTAGACTTCAGATGATCGTCTATTTTTTTCTCCTCGCCCTTCACATCTCTTACTTTTTTTATAAGATCCCATAAGGCATCCAATTTTTTCTGATATGTGAAGGCCTCATCCTCTGTCCACTCCTTGTCAACGAAGGGACTGGCAGAGTGGGCGTAGAAAAGACGCAGGGTGTCCACCCCGTACTTTTCCGCCGCATCGGGTATCGGTTCCGCACCCCCTTTAGACTTTGATATCTTGCCGCCCTTACCGACGAGCCACCAGTTGACGAATATGCCCCGGGGTCTATCTTCTTCCTCAAATATAGCAACGTGATTCATCAAGAAAACAGGGAAATGGACCGTCATGTGTTCTTTACCGCCCAGGTTAAGGTCCAAAGGATACCAGTACTCGAAATCGGACCGTATCTCCTCCAGATCTTCTTCGGCTATACCCGTTTTTTCAGATACCTTTTCGGGCTTGTACTCGCCCAAAAAGACGTGATCGAAGAACTCTTCGGTCATCTGGTCCGCGTTTATGGTTCCCTGGTTGTAGTGCTTCGCGATAACATAAAAAGCGGGATATAATGTAGAATCAGCTATAGCTTCGATTATCCAATCCTCTTCGAAGGGGAATTCCGTACCCATCCAATTGCCCCTCCGGGCGCAAGATCGATCTTGGAACCATTCTATGGTCGTTGGTAGGTTGTCCGCATAACTTTGAGGTGTGATCATCATCTTTTCGGCTTGTTCTATACTCTTTTCGGTCAACTCTTCGTCCGAATAACGTATGAACCACTGGTCGGGTATCTTTCCAACGACGACCTTCCCGCCGCAGCGGCAGATCACCTCTTCGGAAAGATCGTAGATCACGTCGGCTTTACCCTCTTCGATCAGATCATGTTTTATCTTCTCTTTTGCGTCCTGCACCCTCATACCGCTGTAATCTCCGCAGGTGTCCAGCATCTCTCCCGTGTGAAATCCGGCCCTGTAGATCCGTTCAGTTGCCTCTTCCAATCTTTCTTCTTCTTCCTGCGAGCTTATATCAAGCTCTTCGATTATCTTCTCCGCTGGATCGGTACCCCACTCGTCGGATTCGATTATCTCTATAGGTTCTAGATCGTCTATATCTAGATCGTATCTTTCCTTCAGCTCCTCATCTTGCTTGATGTCTTTCAGAGCTATCCGATCATAGGGCGCGTCGCTGGGCACGCTGGTGACTATGCCCGTACCGAAATCAGGGTCAAGGAAACTGGCCGGCAGTATGACGATCTCTCTACCGATACCTGGAGCTACGACTTTATCCCCTATCATCTCCTCTCCCTTTATGGTATCTATCTTTTCGATGCGATCTTTTTGATAGTTGAGTTTGTCCGCGGCCTCATTGCTCATTATCCATTCTTCATCTTTTATCTCTACGATCACATATTCCATCTCCGGGTCGACCCACAGGTTCGTCTGCCCGAAGACCGTCTCCGGACGTAGAGTCGCGGCGGTAACGTACCTCTCTCCGTATTCGAACTTTAGAAGCGTGAATTCCTGCTTCTCGGCATTCCCTCCTTTGGAAAGATCGGTCTCGGAGGGATCCACTGCTACGGGACCGCATTCCACGCATTCGGTACCGAAATACGGCTTCTGTGTCAGCAGCTCTTTTTCTTTCAACTTCTTGAACTGCCACGTTATGAACTTTTTATAATCATCCCTGGTAGTATAAGTGAAATAATCGAAATCGATAGAGAAACCGAAATCTTTCCAGTACTCTTCTCTATATATTTCATTAAAATATTTAACGACCTCTTCAGGATCTTTCATCCGCTCTATATCTTCTTGCGTCGCACCGTTCCTCTTCATGTAATCGATCTTTTTTTGGTCGCCCTCTTCTAACTTCTTTGCCAGGCTGATGGCCTGATTCCCCGTGGGATGTGTTCCCGCCGGGAACAGAACGTTGAAACCCGTCATCTCCTTGTATCTCGCAAGTATGTCCGTGTAAGTATAACATCTCATGTGTCCGAGGTGTAAGAAGCCCGATATCCCAGGATATGCGAATATGAGGTAAAAGGGCGTCCTTTCTTCGTCTCTTTTCGTCTTGTGGATCTCGTTATCTTCCCACTTTTTACGCCATCTCTCCTCGATCTCGACGTGGTCGTAATCTTCCATGGGATTCAGAATAAAAAGGTAGATTTAAAGTCTTTCGAATCGAGCAAGAACTCTTGAAACCACCGAAAAACTATTTTGTCATGCTTCTATTTCAGTCAAGATGGCTGATTTCATCGTGTTAGAAGGTATAGACGGTTCGGGCAAATCCAGTGTGGCAAAGTTCATAAGTAAAAGATTCGATAAAGTGTATCTCACCCGAGAACCCTCCGACTCTGAGACGGGTAGATTGGCACAGAAGATCGCTAGGGACGACACTTCCCCCTTCATGGACCTTTTTTTATATCTGGCTGATCGGGCGGAACATACGGAAAGGATAAAGAAGAAGTTGGCAGAAGGTTACGACGTGGTCTGTGATAGATACTGGGGATCCACGGCGGCTTATCAATCCGCCCACGACGAGATAGACCTGGGATATGCAGTAGAGATACAGAAACCGTTCATTTTGAAGCCTTCTGTTACTTTTCTTTTGGATATAGACCCCGATATCTCATTGGATAGGATCTCCCATCGTGAGGAGAAGAGCAAGTACGAGCGGTTGGAGTTTCTTAAAAAGGTTAGGAAAAATTACCTGGAGATCGCAGAAGAACATGATTGGATCATCATAGATGTAGACCAGGAACTCCATGACGTCGAAAAGCTCATCGCGAAAAAACTTTTTTAGATGAAAATTAAAAAAAAAGAAGTTTTAGTGAAAGGTTTTTTCAACTGTCACGGGACTTACATCCCGCCCATTCCGGGTGGCATCCCGCCGCCGGGCATCCCGCCAGGTCCGCCTGGTGGTGCGCCGCCTTCGTCTCCGCCGCCTTTCGACGCTACGACGTCGTCTATCCTGAGTATCATGTTGGCGACTTCAGTGGCGGATTCTATGGCCTGTGTTTTGACTCTCAAAGGCTCGATGACTTTAGCGTCGAGCATGTCAGAGACCTTACCGGTGATTATCTCTATGCCCTGGTTCTTGAGTTGTTCCTTCTCGTGGGCGGTGTTAAGTTCCATCAACACGTCGATCCCGTCGATACCGGCGTTCTCAGCTAGTGTTCTCGGGATGATATCCAGCGCATCAGCGAAAGCTTCGATGGCGAGCTGCTCTCTGCCTTCGATGGTTCCCGCGTAGCTCTTCAGCCTGTTGCTAAGCTCTATCTCTATCGCACCACCGCCGGGCAGTATCGCACCGTCCTCGATGGCTACAGCCGAAACTTTCAACGCGTCGTGTACCGCTCTTTCCAGTTCGTCGACCACGTGTTCGGTTCCACCTCTCAAGAGCAGAGAAACGGCTTTTCCCTTCTCGGCATCTTCGACAAAGGTCATGTGACTGTCTCCAACCATCTTTTCTCTCACGTATCCTGCCTTACCGAGATCAGCGTCTTCAAGATCGGAAAGATTCGTAACGATGTTACCGCCTGTAGCCTTCGCCAGTTTCTTCATGTCGGATTTCTTCACTCTCCTGATAGCGAAGATACCTTCTTTGGCCAGGTAATGCTGCGCCAGGTCGTCTATACCTTTCTGGCAGAGCAGAACGTTGGCGCCGGCGTTTTTCACTTTGTTCACCATCTCTCTTATGGATTCTTCCTCCTTATTGACGAACTGTTCGAGTTGATCTGGGTCGGTTATCTCTATCTCCGCATCGATCTCGGTCTCTTTTATCTCCAATGCAGAGTTGAGGAGCGCTATCTTTGCGTCCTTCACCTCAGAAGGCATGTTCTCGTGCAGCCGTTCTTTATCCAGCAGCACGCCGTTTATCATCTCGGTATTGTCCACTCCAGCACCGGCTTTCTTTTCTACCTTGATGTTGTCGATGTCAACGATGTACGTTCCGTCCTCTTTCTCGGCGACGTGTCTCACAGCATCTACGGTCAGTTCGGCGAGCCTTTCCTTTTCACCTTCGATGGCTTTGCCAGTCATAGCAGTCATGGCTATTTCACGAAGTTTCTCTTCGTCCTCTATGTCGAGTTCTATCTTGCTCTCTTCCAAGATCTCTCTGGCCTTCATAGAAGCCAATCTAAAACCTTTAGCTATTACGCTGGGATGAACATTCTGCTCGATAAGATCCTCAGCATGCTTCAAGAACTCTCCTGCCAAAACAACTACCGTGGTCGTTCCGTCACCGCACTCGTCGTCCTGGCTTTCCGCCATCTCTACAGCCATCTTCGCCGCTGGATGCTCGATATCTATCTCATCCAAGATCGTAGCGCCGTCATTGGTTATCACGACGTCGCCGAGGCTGTCCACCAACATCTTGTCCATTCCCTTCGGTCCCAATGTTGTTCTAACAGCGTCGGCAACCGCTTTAGCGGCTGCGATGTTGTTCTTCTGTGCGTCTCTTCCTCTTTCTCTTTCCGTGTCTTCTTTCAAAAGCAATATCGGTTGATTTCCCATCATGTTACTTCACCTTTAACTGGGGTCAGATAGATAGAGGTTCTATATAAATGTTTTTCTGCCTCCAAGAAGTTCGATTTTCCGTATTGAGTATGGCCTCTGGGTGTCGTTATAACTTCTGACAAAAAATCTTCTACTCTGCCTTGGGATATCATCAAAAATAGATACCGGTTTCAGCCGGGAGGACAGTGTGCCAGTCGCTCGGAAAAACTATATATCACAGATCGAAGGTAAAAAAGTTGGAGTCCGGTGAGAGGGAACAGTATGGATGAGAAAAGATCAGTGGAAGAGACCGATAGTCCCAGGACGGTGAAAAGCATCAAAAAAGATCTTTTAGATGGAGGTATCGACAGGGAGAGCGACCTGTTAGTGCATTCTTCCCTGAGTTCTATCGGTTGGGTCTGCGGGGGACCGGTAGCGGTCATCAAAGCTCTTCTTCAAACACTCTCTTCCGGCACGCTCGTGATGCCCACTTTTACCGGCGGCCATTCTGACCCGGCAAACTGGGAAAATCCTCCCGTACCGGAGTCTTGGTGGGATACGATCAGAGAAGAGATGCCCGCCTTCGATCCTGAGATAACACCTGTGGGAAGCGTCGGTAAGATACCGGAAGTATTCAGAAAATGGCCGGGTGTGAAAAGGAGCTATCATCCCGTGGTATCT
>PWHU01000076.1 GCA_003555395.1 Thermoplasmata archaeon | reverse complement strand
GTCAGTCTGAGTTCCGAAAGCGAAGTCACGCTCATATCTTTACTCATCACTCTCACTCCCGGTACACTGGTGATAGACGTCGAAGATAAAGAGGATGACTACTATCTATACATACACTTTTCATATCTAAAAGCTGAAAAACTCAGCGAAAGTATAAAGGACACCGTCGTGGGCTGGGACAAGATGATAAAGGGGGTGTTCTCCTGAGCCTTTATACCGCTATATCGGTTCTACTGATTTTTATCGCGGTCCTAGCTTCCTACAGACTCTTCATGGGCCCAACGATCTATGATCGGCTGGTCTCTTTGAACGTCGTTGGCGTGATAATCACAATAGTGCTGATATTGATAAGCGTGGAGACGGACCTCGGCCTTTACCTGGACATAGCTCTATCCTTCGTCATGCTGGATTTTGTCGGGACCATCGCCCTCGTAAAATACTTGGAAGGAGGTGAGTTCATCTGATCATGGATATAATCTCTTTGTTCTTTATCTCTCTCGGCTGCGTGATGATGTTCACCGCCGCTTTGGGTGTATTGAGGTTTTCTGACATATACATGAGACTCCATGCCAGCGGAAAAGCCGGAACAGGAGGGACCATAGCGATATTGGGAGGTATCTTGATCAGAACAGGCGTAACCCAGATATCTGGAAAGATTTTACTGATAATGATCTTCATATTGTTCACAGGTCCCATCGCCGCACACGCCATAGGGAGAGCCGCACACGTGCATTCCGGCGCTACGGATGACGTCCCCTTCTACGACACCGAGTTAAAAAACGAAGATGAAGGCGGTGATGAAGATGATGATTGAGCTATTTTTAGTGCTTTTTTTGATCTCGAGTTTACTGGTCGTGTTAGAGAAGAGATTGATAAGAGCTCTGGTCTTTCTAGCTTTGGCTTCCGTGTTCCTTATACTGCTGCTCTATCTTTATAGGGCCACCGACGTAGCTTTAGCCTTCTCCATAGTGAGTACTGGGGCCACGACGGTCCTTTTTCTAGCCATAATAAAAAAATTAGAGAGGTTTGGATATGAAAGAGAATATCACTAAAAGGATATTCACCGCACTTCTCGTGGTCGGTATCTGTATCCTGCTCATCCAAGGCATGGGTCTGAGCCATGAAGATAAATCCGACTCGCCTCTGACCGAATTCTATGTTGAAAATTATGAAGAAACCGGCGCCATCAACCTCGTGGAAGCAATACTGTTCGACTACAGGGGCTACGACACTTTCGGTGAGCTCTTGGTCCTGTACATAGCTATAACCGGAGTTATAATACTTGGCAAGGAGATAATAAAGCCGAAGGGAGAAGACCAACAAGCTGATGATGGAGGTGAAGAGGATTGAAGTCGATCGTCGTTAGGACTTTCGCCCGTGCCTTGACTCCCTTCATCCTGATCTACGGCATATATCTGATGCTTTTCGGCCCTCTCTCTCCGGGCGGAGGCTTTCAAGGAGGCGTGGTTTTAGCCTCGGGCGTCATACTCGTTCTCGTCACCCACGGAAGAAAGAAGGTCAAAAGATTGACTGATCATGTGGAATCCTTCGATACCATCGGTACTTTCATAATACTGCTCTTCGGCATTGTGGGCATTTTGATAGGGGGCAGCTTCTTCATAAATCTGACTCCTTATCGCATGTCGTCACTGGTATTTCTAGATATCATTGTGGCGATAAAGGTGTTCGCTGGAGTGGTGGTTCTAGCGGTATTTTTCTTCGAGCAGGGGGTGGAATCTTGTTGAACGGTATCCACGTCGGATTGATAACCATATTTATCGGACTCTACGGTCTCACGAACAACAGGAACGCCATCAAACTGCTTATGTCGCTCAACGTAGCTAACACGGGAGTGATACTTCTTTTCGTTTCCATAGGTTATGTACCAGGCGGCACAGTACCCATAATCGGCTATGAAGGCGAGATGGTGGATCCGCTTCCACACACTTTCATGCTGACAGGTATAGTGGTGAATCTTGCGACCCTAGCACTCGGTCTCGCCTTAGTGCTTTATCTCTACAGAGAATTCGAAACTCTAGACGTTAAAGAGATGTGGGAGGATTATAAGTGATCGAACACGTACCGATAATAATAATCATAACGCCTCTTGCAGGAGCGATAATCCTCGAGCTCATCTCTAAATTCGATCCACCACAACGATTTAAGGACTCTCTGACTCTGATCGCTCTTTCCATACCTGTGATATTACTCTTGGCCTTTACACCGAGATCTCTCGCTAATCCCATCTATTACGAGCTCGGAGGATGGGAAATACCCTACGGCATAACTCTAGTGATGGACAACCTCTCGGTGATGATGTCGGGTATAGTCGGCATAGTGACCCTCACCACTTTTGTTTACTCCCTCGAGTCCAAAAACATGCTTCCAAAGGGGGACAGATATTATTTCTTGTTTCTCTTCATGACCACGGGCCTTTACGGTGTCTTTTTGACCGGCGATTTGATAATGAGATACGAATTTTTCGAAGTTACTGTTCTAGCCACTTACGTACTTCTGACTTACACTAAAACAAAGGAATCGCTGAGGGCCAGCTTTTATTATCTCATAATAGGGAGCGTATCTACATTCTTGTTTCTTGTAGGCATCGGTCTCATCTACTTTAACGTTGGTTTTTTGGACTTGAAAGAGATCGGAGAGACTTTACCTGCGGTACCCGTGCCGGCGAGGATCCTTATATTTTCGTTCTTCATGGTGACAATAGGTGTCAAGAGCGGCCTGGTCCCTTTTCACACCTGGCTTCCTGATGCGCATTTTTCGGCGCCAGCACCGATCACGGCCGTTTTGGCGGGTTTGACGGTAAAAGTAGGTCTATACATGTTGTTCAGGACGATCGGCGTTGGTTTTGATATACCCGCGATACTGCACATCGTGGTCATCTTCGGTCTTGTTACCGGGATAGTGGGGGCTTTGATGACTTTTAAATACTGGAACATCAAACGTATCCTGGTTTGGCATACCATAGCTCAAATCGGACTCATAACCGCCTGCGTAGGCATATGGACTCCGTCATCCGTTTCCTCCGCACTGTATCACATGGTAAATCATTCGATCTTCAAACCGCTGTTGTTCCTCTCGGCCGGTTCTTTCATATTCCTTTACGGCACCGGCGATATAAGGGAGATCTCGTTAAGAAGAGGCCATCCCATCTTAGCTTCTACTTTTCTGATCGGGCTGTTCGCACTGATGGGGTTACCGCCTATGAACGGCTTTTACAGCAAGGCTTTCATGATCCAATCCGCTCTTTCGAGACCTTTAGTTCTCGTTCCTTTGATGATCATCCATGTGTTGATAGCAGCGTCCGTCTTCAGGATCATATATCACGCTGCTAGTGAGTCAAAGTACGCCGAGGCGCCGGTGAGCTTGATGAAACCCCTGATGATACTAGCGGGCTTGACTATATTCATTGGTGCCACAACAACGATATGGATGAACAACATAATAGTACCGGGATCAGAAGTGTTGGTCGGTGCGGGTTCATCGAGCGCATCTTACCTGGAATTGACCACGTTGATCAGCGCCGGCGGTCTTTTGCTCTTAGGTACTTTGCCTCTAGCTTTTGTTTTATACCCCTTCCTAGAACGAGTCAAAGATATAGAAGTCAGAAGGATCGTCTCGGAAGTGAGCCTGACCGACGCCGTGAGATATCTTTTGATAGGACAGGGCATAGTGATAGCGCTGATCTTACTCTACTGACACCAGGTCATAAAGATAAGGGTTGAACACATGGGATAAAAGCGCCATGATCGTTACCAGCAATAACAAAGAGATCAGCGCCGGTAGGTCCGCATGTACCACGAAAAATAGAACGGTGCCTCCCGCCGGAGGATGCTCCAACCATAGAGATACCATGACAAAGATAGAGACGATAAGTGCCAACGAAACGGCCACATTGAAGGAGAAATAGGCGGGATATGTGAGGTAAAAAGCAAAACCGATCACACCACAGAATAAGTGGCTTCCGATCACTCGCCTGGGATCGGCAACTTTGCTGGACGGCATGGCGAAGACGATGAACGCCGTGGAACCCGCGGCGGCCACCAAAACGAACTCTTCCGCTATGAACGGTAGCAAATTCAAACCTAAGTAAAAGATCATACCGGCCAAGATGCTTTGAAAGACGTAGTGCTTGATAGTCTCCTTTTTTATCTTCCTGTTGAATACCTTTACCATCAGAGGGACATTTGGGGCTACATACAAAAAATTTATCTTTGATATGCTCTTGTTGAGATTAGTTTATAGGAGCATATCTATCGAATATATGATGGTGAAACGAGAAAAAAATTGCAGACAGATGGAGGATCCTTAATAACATGAGGTGGAAGATAGTAATGGGCAATATGGGGTCGATACTAAAATTGTTCAGTCTAGCGTTTTTGCTCCCGATATTTCCAGCACTTTATTATCAGGAGGCGCCCTTACTCTTCGGCTTTCTACCTTATAACGCTCTAGTATTTTTGTTCCTCGCTGTTTTCACACTGACGCTGGGTTATCCCGCTGAAAAATTTGCCAGATCGGAAAGTTTCTATCACAACGAAGCTATCGTTCTTGTCAGTTTTACATGGCTCGTTTTGGTTCTGGTCTCATCTTTACCCTTCTTATTGACCAGTACTCTTACATCCCCTGTGGACGCCTTCTTCGAAGGTATGGCGGGTCTAACCACGACTGGAGCCACAGTCTTAACTTTTCCTCTCGAAGCCCACCCCAAGAGCGTTTTACTGTGGCGGGCGGTGATGCAGTGGTTAGGCGGTATGGGTGTGATAGTGCTGTCCGTAGCTATATTGTCCAAGTTGAGCAGTGGAGGGATGAGCCTATTGGAGGCGGAATCACCCGGTCCCGCTATAACAAGATTGAAACCAAAGATAAAGGAGACCGCCAAAAGCCTTTGGTACCTTTACGGTCTTTTCACTCTTTTGCTGTTCTTGCTTCTGCTGGGTGCTAGAGTAAGCATCTATGACGCGGTATACCATTCTTTGACCACAATGCCTACGGGTGGTTTTTCTCCACATTCGAACAGCGTCGCCTATTTTTCTTCAACGGTCCAGTGGATATTCATATTTTTCATGATAATCGCGGGAATGAACTCATCGCTCCAGTTCCAGATTTTCGGAGGAAAAGTCAAAAAGTTAGTAACCAATACGGAGTTCAAAGCTTATATAACTATCATAGTGGTAGGCGTAGCATTGGTTATCCTCTATGGAGCTAGACTGGATATATCGTTTAGAGATGCGATTTTTCAGACCGTATCCATATTGACCACCACGGGTTACACCACGCAAAATTTTGACAAGTGGCCCGAGTTCTTAAGGCTGCTTCTGCTGCTATTCATGTTCATCGGGGGGTGTGCGGGTTCTACCAGCGGCGGTATCAAGGTTTTGAGGATACTGCTGATGTTTAAATTGATAAAAAGAAAGATAATAGAATTCACCAATCCAAAAAGAGTTTTGGTGGTATGGGTCGAAGATTCCGTTGTCGATGAAAGCACCTTGGAGACCATAGCTATATTCTTTGGTGCATATCTATTGATATTCGCCATAGGTGCCCTATCCATGGTAGCACTCGGTTTAGACATCGTCACAGGGATCGCAGTTTCCGCTAGTAGTTTGAGCAATATAGGTCCAGGACTCGGCCTGATCTCCGACTCGTCTTTTAGATCGGTACCCGTAGCCGGGAGGTTATTGATGGCAATCTTCATGTGGATAGGTAGATTGGAGATATTTACCGCCATAGTCATATTCAATCCTTCACTTTACAAGAAAAGAAGATTGCGTAACATCTTGAGCTTTGACTTGAGCAGATGAGGTGCGGCGGCTGAATCCTTTCAGGACCTATCTTCTTTAGTGGAGTCCGCAGCTCGATACATCACTTCCGCCCTGGTATCGCTTATCACCGGCCTTCCTTTTCTAGCTTTCACCAACTCATGGAGATCTATTTCTACGTCTAGGACGTCTTCTTCAAAATGATCCGCCTTGCCCAGAGACCTTCCCTTAGGTGAGATAACTTCGGCCCCTCCCCAGAAGAACATGTCTTCTTCTCTGCCTACGAGGTTAGAAAATAGCACGAAGCTCGTGGTCTCGATAGCCCTGGTAGGGATGACCTTTTCGAAGTATTCTCTAGTAACGGAGGGCGACCCCGCGATGACCACGATCATATCTACATCCTGTTGAGAGTAAGCCTTGGTGATCTCCGGGAAGAAAATATCATAACAGATGGCTATACCTATCCTGCCTATAGGTGTTTCAAAGATAGGCAGATCATCGTCACCTTTGAAGTATCGTTTTTCCTCGAAAGGACCAAAATTTACCGCATAGGTTTTTCTGTATCTGTTTATCTCGCCTTCAGGTGTTGCCAGCACTGCCGTGTTTCTCAACCTTGATCCCTTCTCTATCTTTTCCGGCATACCGCAGACGATGTGTGTGTCGTTGTCCTCCGCGACCTCGGCTAAGCGATAGGAGGAAGGCCCGGGGATCTCTTCCGCCTGATACCACAGCCTGTCACGCAGTTTGTAGCCCGTCAAGAACATCTCGGGAAATACGATTAGTTCCGTATCTACCTCTTCAGCGGTCTCTTCGATGATACGCAGATTCGCTTCTTTATCTCCCAACACGTGCTTCTTCTGAGCGAGAGTGATATGCATGTTTTCACCTTCTTTACTCGTTAAGGGTTATATTAGGATTTTTACTTCTCGAAACGACAAACATTAATAACCTTCTCGCCTATCGAATATCGTGATAACTTGCCCGACATGGATAAAACATTGGGATCTATATTGAAAGGAGGAGAGGATCTGATAAATACTGAAGGTCTGATAGTAGAGGCCGTTGAAGAGCTCGTTAAAGACGAGATCAAAAGGCACATAAGGGAGAAGATAGAAGAAAATCCCGAACTGAAGGCGGAATTCAAGAAGTACGTCGAGATGCTCATGGAAGCCAAGATGAAAGAGGCCTACGCCTACGGTATGCTCGCCAAGACCAGCGCAGACCTAGGATTCGAATTGATCCCACCTAAGATGAAAGACGAGATGAGTGAAAAGCTTTCTGAACTCATCGAAAAAAAGATGGAACAGATGATGGAAAGGGAAGAGTAAATGGAACTGTCTTCTTCTCCAAAAATGTTAAAATCACTTTCTCCATCCGACTGAAAAGCAAAAGAAAAAAAGAGGGTTTGTGTGGGTGTTATGCCCACTACGAGACTTACTCATAGAAGGTGGTGACCGTATTTTCCACCAGATATGAATTCGGTAGAGATTGTTTGTTGCCGTTTTCATCAAGAAGTATCGTGTTGTAGCGTGTCACCTCTTGTACCTTACCAGTATATTCTCCAACCTTTATCTTCTCACCAGGTTTCACTAGCTCCTTCGCCTGTAGGTAACCACCCATGTTGGCCATGACTCCTTTTAAACCGTATCCAAAGCCGGCTCCTATACCGATCATCACCGCGCCTAAAGTTATGCCGAAGGCTAGGTAAAGTACGGGAACTTCTATGCCTATCTGTGCCAACGCCATGGTTATGACTATGTATATCACCAGGAACTTCACCGCACTGGCAACCATCGTCGGAAACGGAAGTTCGTACTTCTTGGAGCTTTCCATGACCCTATCGTGTAACCAACCTGAGAACCACAGACCGACGAGGACTATGATAGCGGCGGCGAAAAGATTAGGTATCCAAAGTATCACAGTTGTTACCAATTCAGCTAGGATATCGATACCCAGCACAGCGACTGCGATGTTGATGAAGACCAGCATCACCGTAACTTTCACTAGGAAATCGATGAATCTCATTATCACTCCCGGCTTCTTGATTATCTCCTCGGCGGGTTCGATGAATTTTTCGGATTCCATCTCATCTAACAGCTTGTGTACTATGTTAAGTACGAAGTCCGTGACTATCAGACCTATTATCACTATCGCTATAGCCACCAGCAGTCGTGGGAAGTAGAGTATTATCGGATTCATCACCGCGTTCAGCGCCTCTATCGCCAATATATCAAGAGCTATCTGGACGAATATCAACAGTATCCACACTTTTACCAGTGTCAAAGCGATCCCTAAGGCAGATAATCCCTTTACCATCGTTTTGTCGTCAGCTCTCGTAAGCGTTTGGCCGATCTCGGCTTCTTCCAGCCAATCTTTTATCAGCTTCTTTACATAGTCGCCTATAACCAGACCCGCTAGTACCACAAAGAAGGCCACTATAACTCGCGGGAAGTAGAGTATTATCGGATGTATGAATTCTGTCAGCGCTCTGATGGCTAGTATGTCCAAAGCAGCCTGAACGAAGAACAGTACGACCCACACCTTCACTATTACTCCCAGTACCTTGAACAGACTGTATCCAGTACCTTTCAGATGTTTATCGACAGTTCTAACGGACTTCTTTAGACCGCTCTTATTCAAAGTCTTCACGAGCATCTCTGAGACCAGAGTACCTACGTAGAGACCTATGACTATCAACAGTGCAGCTATGAGAGCTCTAGGGATGAACAGTATTATCGGAGATAGTATATCGGATATTATCTCGATATCTGCGGCTCCAACGCCTATCTGTAGAAAGATCAGGAAAACGAACCAGAATATGAAGACACTAATAAAATGTGACACCGTATCGAAGCCTAGTTTCTTAAAATGTTTCTCCAATCTTACTTTCTTCATCGCCTTTTCAAATCCTACCTTTTCCAAGAACTTTCTAAATATCCCCGCAATCACTTTACTGACCACGTAACCTACTAGTAGGAATACCAGTAGGAATACTAGGCCGGGCATAAATTCCCAAAATTGTGCTTCCATCTCTGCGAACGGTTCACCGAATCCTCTCAGTCTTATTCCTGCTTCATACAAAGCATCGCTAATCGGGCTTGACATATATTTTCACACCTCTTCTAGTGATAATGCAAATCATATATATATGTCTTTCCCGAAAACATTAAAAAATATAAAAAAGGTAAGAAAAAAGAGTTTACATCACTTTGGCCATGGCCTCCTTTAACCTCTCTATACCTTTTTCTATCTCGTCCAGAGACGCAGCGTAAGAGAGGCGCAGATACCCCTCACCCTGACTGCCGAATGCTGTCCCGGGAAGAAGACAGACACCGGCTTCGTCTAACAGATAGTCCGCCAGCTCTTCGCTTTCCATACCCGTTTCTTTCACGTTCGGAAAAACGTAGAAAGCTCCCTTAGGGTAGATGCAGCTGAAACCCGGGACCTCGTTAAGACCGGAAACTATCGCTTCTCTTCTTTCAGCGAAGTGGCCCATTATCCTGTCCACGAAATCCTGAGAATTCCTTAGGGCTTCGACTCCGCCCTTTTGGACGAAGGAAGTGGTACAGGAAACCGCATCCGCGAGTAAAAGATCCATCTTGTGTACTATATCTTCTGGCGCCACTACATATCCCAATCTCCAGCCGGTCATGGAATAAGCCTTGGAGAAACCGTCTATCATGATGGTCCTTTCCTGGCAGTGATCCAGATAAGCGGGCGAGTGATGTTCCAAGCCCTCGTAAAGCATCTTGCTGTAGATCTCGTCGGAAAGAACGTAGATGTCGTTCTCTTCCGCCATCTCCGCTATCGACTTGACGTCTTTCTCAGTTAGAACCGAGCCGGTGGGATTCTGTGGACTGTTCAGCAGTATCAGTTCGGTTTTTTCAGTTATCCGCTCCTTTATCTGCTCAGGAGTCATCCGAAATTCGTCCTCTTCGTGCAGCGGTATCTGAACTTTTTCAGCTCCCATGTAGCCTATCATGGAATCGTAAGTGAAATAGAAGGGGTTCTGATAGATCACTTCGTCGCCCCGCTGTATGGTCGCCAGGAGTCCAAAAAAGAGCCCGGGTTTAGCACCGGGGAGAACCATGACCTGTTCATCTGAAGGGCGAAACCCCCTACTTTTCTCCACATCGTCTTGTATGGCTTCTTTTAGCTCGGGGATACCGGTGGTGGGAACGTAGTTGGTGAATCCTTGGTCTAAAGCTTTCTTAGCGGCCTCTTTCACGTTGTCTGGTGTATCGAAATCCGGCTGCCCTATCTCGAATCGAACCACGTCCCTACCTTCTCTCTCCATCTGATTAGCTTTGGTAAGGAACTTGATGGGCGGCTCTCCTCTGAGCAAGGAAAAGTCGCCGGCCAAACCTTTATTCATGAAGCCCACCCTATTTTAGGGCTGAGGTATACAGAGATCGTCGGCCCCGTGTTCAGAGAGTTTGAGCTCGGGATATTCGTCCTGGATTATATCGTGTATTATCTCAGCGTGTTTCACCTTTTCCTTCGTTAGGAATTGATGGAACTCAGGATCGGTCCACGGCTTGTACATGCCTCCTGTCGCCGCTAGACCTTCACCGGGTTCGATCTTGAAGTAACATGGTGAAGCTACACGGGCCATGTCCGGTCCTTCGTAGAATCTGTTGAAACCGCCCATGGATTCTGCCAATTCTATGTGAATATCTATGGGTATGTCTATAGCCTGTCGTATAGACGCGAACATGGGTATACTTATGTCGCCTAGAGGGTTGAAAGTTCCGGCACCTAGATCTTCCAACAGCTTTCCGCCGGCTGCGTTCGCAT
>PWHU01000095.1 GCA_003555395.1 Thermoplasmata archaeon | reverse complement strand
GAAGACCAGACGATAACTGCAGGAAAAACAATCGATTTCGATGCACGGGCCTACGATATTGAAGGTGGTGTGTTAGAGGATGATGATTCGGAATTCATATGGAACTATGCTGATGGAACGGGTCTTTTCGACGAAACTAAAGCAGGAGAGTATCAAGTCACGGCTACGTACGAGGGGGTCACTTCTCCAGTAACTACGGTAACGGTCGTTCCCACGAGTCCCGAAAAGGTGATGATATCGCCCAGGCAGGATCAGACGATAGAGGCTGGAGAGATCATCGAGTTTGAAGCCGAAGTTTATGACGAATATTATAACTTGATAGAAGAAGAGGACACCGCCTTCACTTGGAAGAACACAGATCGAAACGGTCTTTTCAGCGAGACAGAAGCGGGACATTATCAAGTCACGGCTACGTATGAAGGGGTCTCTTCTCCTGTAACTATGGTAACGGTCGATCCAGGAGACGAAGACCGCGTGTTAATAATACCTGACGAAGACCAAATAATAGAGGCCGGAGAGACCATAGACTTCGAAGCTGAGTTATATGATGCATATGAAAACTTGATAGAAGATGATGATACACAGTTTACCTGGAAGAATACTGATCCCACCGGTCTTTTCAGCGAGACGGAAGCAGGTAAATACGGTATATCGGCAGCATATGAAAATATAACTTCGCCATCAACCCCAGTTGTAGTCGAACCCAGCGATGCGGTTGAAGTTATCATCTATCCTGATAAGGATAAGACAGTCGCGATCGGAGATAGTTTGCTATTTAATGCAGAAGCATACGATACCTACGATAACTTGATCACCGACGATTCCACAGAATTTATTTGGAAAAATGCCTCACAAGGACGTTTCGCTGAAGAGGATGAAGGCACTTATGATGTTACAGCCTCTTATAACGAAATCGAATCATCATCAGTTACAGTGCTCGTAGAAGAAGAGATCGATGATGATACCATGTTTGATCATGGATATTATTCTGATCACTGGTGGCTTATTTTGATATTGGTAGCGATAGCTTCTATCGTTATTTCTCAGATAGGTCTCTTTTTAGTGGGGAGGAAAAAAAGATCTTGAATTCTAGCTTTTAGAGGCGATATCGGCTAACAGCGCCTCAAGCTGTATCTGTTCGTCTGCGCCTTCGACCAACCTGAATTCGGCCTCACCTATCCTGTCTATGATCTTCATCTTCTTCCTAGTCTCTATAGGTATCTCGTATATCTCGTCGTGGATCTGTTTGATTATATCTTCACCTGAGAGGCCGTCTTCGATTATGAGTCTATCAAGCTTTTTCTTTGCTTCTCTGAATTCTCCATTCACCGCGTTCTGCACGAGTTCTCTTATATCCTCTGGTCTAGCTATATTGGCACTCTGTCTGACAACTTCTTCCGTTATCTCAGAGGTTGTAGAAGCGGATATCTGAAGAAAGTTGGTTATCCTCCTAAGATCTCCTCCGCCTACGCGGATCAAAAGCTCTTTAGCTTCGTCAGAGATGTCGAGTTCTTCTTCTTTTGCTATCATCTCTATCCATTTTCTTACGTCTTCTTTTAGAAGGGTTCTGAACCTGAAAACGGCGCATCTAGACTGTATCGGATCGATTATCTTGGAGGAATAGTTACAGGAGAGAATAAATCGGCAGTTGTGTGAGTATTTCTCCATGGTTCTTCTAAGTGCGGCTTGAGCTTCAGGTGTCAAGGAATCAGCTTCGTCCATAAATATTATCTTGAATCCTATTTCGCTGGAAGTGGAGGTTCTAGCATATTCTTTTATCTTATTCCTGATCACGTCTATACCCCTCTCATCAGAGGCGTTGAGCTCGAAAAAATTCGCACTCCAATCATCCCCGTACATCTCTTTTGAGAGGGCTATGGCTGAAGTAGTTTTTCCTATACCTGCAGGACCCGCAAAAAGAAGATGGGGCATACTTTTTTCATCCACATAAGCCTTCAACCTTTCTATGATCCTCTGCTGTCCGTAGACTTCATCCAACCGCTCTGGTCTATACTTTTCTGTCCAAATCTCCTGCATTCTACCATATCCGGATAGTTCGCTCATCATTAAATTTTTTTCCTATACTACTTTCCTTTGTCGGAAAAGAAACAAAAATAAAATATAATATGATGATAATGGGAATATAGATACGATGACTGATGAAATAGAGGAGGAAGCGGAAGAGTTGATCAACCAGAACACAAGAAAAGAATTGAATAAGCTGGCTCAAAAAGAGGGTATAAAGGATCCAGAAGATTTACCTAGGAAGAAAGCGGTCGCCATGGAGATTGTAAGAGCGCGTAAGGCAAAGGAATACGTGAGGAGACCTACGGGTCTCTACTTCGAGCGTTGACCAATACTCTTCTCACACAAATTTTATTAATCTATCGAACATTTCGGAAGAAGATGAGATTTGGAAGAAGAGGCCCTAGAAAAGCCAGTAGTATACAAAGAAAAAATCTGATACAAAATGCTAAAGACCTATCTAAAGATCCTCTTAAGGTCATACCAGAGTGTCAGGATAGCTGTTTTCTATGTAAATTCGGAAGAGCGAAAAGAAAAATAAAAAAGATTGATAAATATTCTGATAACAAAAAGAAGCTTAAAAAGTATGCTAAAAGAGGTCCAGATCTTTCAAAAGCGGTGGCGGCCACCATACTATTCAGTATAGAGAAAGAAGCGGACTTGGTCACTACGGCTAGAACACTACAGGGTGAAATTGCATATGCGAAGATAGGAAGTGCTAGCAAAAAAAGATTGGTAGGAGTCCAGCATTTCAACGATGCTAGAAAAAGATTGATGGCCTACAGTCCAGAATCCGAAAAGGGATTTCATTTCTATTCGGTAGGAGATAAGGTCGTATGCACGGGAAAGAAGCCTAAACCCCCCAAAGGATATGTGAAAGAAGCCATTGAAAGGATACCCTACTCTATTTCTGAAAAGGACGGTAATTTTACCTGCGGACACATCGGTGGTAAAGCAAAAAAAGAAGAAAGGTATCTGATCTTGAATTGGAAAAACACTGGTAAAAAATTTGCTATCTGTGATAGGTGCGCAAGGGACGAAGCGAATCTTTTCATAGTGCTCACCGAAAGAAAACTCTCTAGCGATAATTCAAAACCGTTCAGTATAAAAGGCAGATGGAAGATGAGATGTGAAGGGGACTGTGAGAGCTGTCGGTTGGATGATAGTGTCGATGTCCCTAAAGAATTGAGAGATGATTACTTTGAAGGGATCTCAGATACTGAATTCCTGAAGAGATATACGAAGGAGTGTAAATCAGCGGTCAAGAGTAGAGGTGATCTGTTCGTTAAAGGAGACGTTTGTTACGGAAAGGACCTTAAAACATTCTTGGATCAATTAGATTATGAAGAATGGGAGAAGCCCGCGGTCGTTTCACTTTTAAAGAAGACGAAAGGGGCGGTTTTAGAAGAAGGGACCCTAAACGAACTTTTGGAAGGATATTGGGATGAGTATAAAGAAGAAGTATTATCTTCTATTTTGGACGATGGAGAAGCGATCAAAGAAGTATTGGATAAAGATATACGGCCCCGTGAGATGCTGAGAGAGATCCGTAAGGAAAAGAAAAAGAAAGAAGAACTCAAAGCCCTGCCCGAGTTTAAAAAGTTACCTCCAGAGGCACGCTTCGCCGATAAGATAACTAGAGTATACAAGGTTGGAGGAAAAGAAGAAGCTATCAACGAGATGGAGAGTCACAATCTATCCGATAAAAGACTAAAATCTATCGCATATGGATTTTACTCAGCCTTTGGAAAGGCTGACTCTAAAAGATGGAAATACGAACAGGCTGAGGTCGAGTCAGGGGAATTTTTAGCCGAATATATAGATGCTCTTTTAGAATCGACCGGTAAAGATTACGCTAGTAAGCTTCAAGAAGTCGTTAAGATGAGTGGGTCTACAGCGGCAGTGGTTTTAGATAGTGGAGAAAAGATGAGATGATCTGAGAGGTTTTTTATGGATGATATCGAATGTAGATTGGAATTGGAATACGAAGATGAAAGAATCGCTGATATGATCGCTAGGGCCGTCCAACCGGATAATATGGAATATCTAAGTTTGAATTTGAGTGGTTCTGCTGTGATCTGTGATATCAAAGGTAAAAATCCTCTTCAGTTATTACATACAATCGACGATCTTCTGATGTGTGTAACCGTCGCAGAAAAAACTATAGTTAAAACGAGATAAGCCTGAGTAGAAAAGACAGCATATAAACCGCGGTTTTATCAGGTATTGCCTCTATTGAGATACCGGACTATATAACCGGCGATCTTGTTTCTCATCTGTTTGGAATTCACGTCTGTGAGTTCCTCTACTTTGTCTTTATTGTGTTCATAATCTTCTGGATCGAATTCATCCGGAAACCTTTCGACCAGTTCGATGGCGACACGTTTTATGTACGTTGGCCTTATATTTCCCATGTTGATACCTCGTGATTGTAGCAGTTGAATTAGTTACCCTGATATAAAAGTTGTCCCTTCGACCGTTGTGCGATTTCGAGTTTAGAGATGCTTTAGTAGATCTATATCGATTTCGATGAAAATCGGTTTTAAAGATCCTATTCACATCGGTACCAAAGTTTTAAATACGTCCCTAAATCTCATATTAGATACGCAGCGATAAGCTGTCTTTGAGGGGGAGGAAAAATGGTGTCGAACCAAAAAAGTGTTGTCTTGATGGAGGAAAGAGAAGGGTCTGAAAATATTTTAGATACGGACGAATTAGGAGAGATACACAGTGAAATAAACCACACACTAGTCGAACTGAAAAAACTTCTTCAGGTGGCTGACATACTCAGTGTCCAAACAGAGAGGGAAAAGGGAAAAAAAGTAATCAAATATGCTGTAGATGTGGCAGAAGAGGGACGTTATGGAGAGGCTCTAAATGCGCTTAAAGAAAGCAGGGATTTTCTCAAAGATCTCATCGACAAACGACTGGAAGAAGAAGTCAAGAATCTCTCTAGTTTCATAAACCACTTGGATGAAAAGAAAAAAGTCAGAAAGGTGAAGTGTATAGTGTCGAGGATCGAGGATATCAGAGAAGAAGAAAAGTACGAAGAGATGCTAGAGCTGGTTTTCAAGGCAAGAGATGGGATCGAGGAATATTGATTTTGACTTAGATAGGACGTTGAGACGGTAAATGCTTTAAGAATCTAGGACCCGCTGATGAAGTAGTTAGTTATAACTATAGACAAAATTCTATCGTCTATATTTCTATTAAAAATTATTATAAAGTGAAGTGTGGTTAAAAACACTAAATATTTTAATAACCCCATCCTCAATTAGGCTCATCATGAGCTTAAGAAACATATTTATAACATCCGATTTTCCGATAATCAAGGAGGAAAAACATGGTAGATCTGCATGATCAAACTTTAAGGGATGCGCATCAATCGGTCCTAGCTACTAGGTTAAGAACCGAAGATATGCTGCCAATATGCGACAAGATGGATCAGGTGGGCTTCGACTCCATGGAGATATGGGGTGGAGCGACCTTTGATGCTTGTATACGATATCTAGATGAAGATCCCTGGGAAAGGTTGGACAAATTGAGTAATGCTTTACCGAATACTCGGGTGCAGATGTTGGAAAGAGCTATGAATATCGTAGCTTACAGCAATTATCCTGACGATATAGTCGAAAAATTCATCCACTACGCTTATAAAAATGGTTGTGAAAGCTTTAGGATCTTTGACGCATTGAACGACCTTAGAAACATGAGAATACCTATAGAAAAGGCGAAAAAAGAAGGTGCACACGTTCAAGGTTCGTTGTGTTATACAATATCTCCGATCCATACTGTGGAGAAGTACGTGGAGAAATTCAAAAAATTGGAGCGTATGGGCTGTGATTCGTTGTGTATCAAAGATATGGCCGGCATGATATCTCCCTCCCGTGCATATGATATAGTCAAAGGTTGTAAAGACGCTGGAATTAAGATCCCCATAGATCTCCACAGCCACAATACGTCGGGTATGACCGGCTTGGCCTACATGAAGGCCTGCGAAGCCGGAGTCGATGTTTTAGATACTTCGATATCTTCACTTACTGGGGCTACAGGCCAACCACCTACGGAATCGCTCACGGCGGCTCTACAAGATACGGAGTACGATACAGGATATGATATGGATCTTCTCATGGATATAAGAGAATACTTCAATGAGATATGGAAGAAATACAGACATCTCCACCGTGATCAAGCTTTGAGGATAGATCCCTCGGTTACAGTACATCAGATCCCCGGTGGAATGCTTTCAAACTTGGTCAACCAATTGGAGAAACAAGGAGCGGCTGATAAGTACGACGAAGTTCTAAAAGAAGTTCCTAGGGTGAGAGAGGAATTTGGGCATCCTCCGCTAGTAACTCCTTCTTCCCAAGTAGTCGGAGTTCAGGCAGTAATGAACGTAAAATTCGGCCGATACGAAAAGATAACTAACGATACGAAAAATTATTTCAGAGGAATGTATGGGAGACCTCCAGGAGAGATCTCTGAAGAGATGTATGAAAAAATACTCGGTCCGGATTGGGAGGAGGAAGTCATAGATGATAGGCCAGCAAGTCTATTAGACCCTCAGTTCAAAAAGAACAAGGATAAACTTGAAGACATGGGACTGTTGAATAAACCTGAAGACGTGTTGACATATACAATATATCCTGATATAGGCCTGAAATTTTTGAAAGGCGAAGTAGAAGCGGAATTCACTTCGGACGAACTCCCGCTCGAGGAGCCCGAAGAGAAGGAGAAGAAGGAAGCTTCCCGTCAGATCAGTTACCCGTGGAAAGGAAAAGTAAAGATAGATGGTAAGGAATACAATGTGGTAATGAATAGCAAAGAAAAAGTTCGAGTGAACGGAAAGACATACAACGTTTCCGTATTATTCCCTGAAGGCGAACAGCCTTCTGCTTCCGCTGTGGAAGCAAACTCACAAACTCAAACCCAAGAGATGAGCGGTGACGAGATCGAGATAAATTCTCCTATGCTTGGAACTATACTCGAATTGAAAGTCAGGCCAGGAGATAATATCAATCAAGGAGAACCAGTAGCGATACTCGAAGCGATGAAGATGGAGAACGATGTATCAGCGCCTAAAGACGGGAAAATCAAAAACATGCATGTCAAAAAGGGTCAGGACGTTGAAGAGGGCGACCTTATAGCAACGATGGTAGGATAATATGAACGAACTAGAAGTCATACTGATCGGTATAGGCGTGGTCTTTCTGACTTTGAGTATACTCACCATGGCTACCTATTTCTTTGGATGGATTATAAACAAATATTTTGTTGAAGAGGAGGAAGATGATAAAGAAAAAATAGCGGCTATAGTAGCTGCTATTCAAGCAAGAGGTGGTGATTAGATGTTCGAAGTCGGCTTATTTGCTATAACTTGGCAGCAGGCTGTCATGATAGGTATCGGAATTTTATTGTTATATCTGGGTATATTCAAAGAGATGGAGCCTCTTTTACTCGGCCCTATCGGTTTCGCAGTGATCCTCGCCAATATGCCTCTTACGGGGATCACCGGTGAAGACCCAGCAGGATTATTATACGCCGTATACGAAAATTTTATCGGAACCGGCTACATACCGCTTATAATATTTCTAGGGATAGGCACCATGACGGATTTTTCACCTTTACTTGCCAATCCTAAAAATTTTCTATTGGGTGCCGCCGCCCAAGTTGGCATATTTCTCGCACTCGGTCTAGCTATACTCATAGGCTTCGACCTGAGCGCAGCGGCTTCTATCGGAATAATCGGCGGTGCGGATGGACCCACCGCGATCTATGCTGCTACTCAGCTTGTGGGAGAAAGACCCGGGATAATCGCTGCGGTAACGGTTTCAGCATACTCTTACATGGCTCTAGTTCCGATAATTCAACCACCCATAATCAAAGCGCTAACTACCAAAAAGCAGCGTAAGATAAAGATGGGAAAGATGAGGAAAGTGAGCCGGCTCGAAAAAATAGTGTTTCCTATTGGCGTTACCATTATAGTCGGACTAATAGTTCCTTCAGCCCTACCCCTGGTGGGGATGTTGATGTTGGGCAATCTCTTTCAAACGTCCGGAGTTATGGATAGACTGTCTGATACGGGAGGCAACGCCCTGATGGATATAGCTACGATACTTCTCGGCCTCGGGGTCGGTTTTCTGATGACTGGCGATACGTTCCTCCAGATACAGACGATACAGATACTACTCTTGGGTGTTTTTGCTTTCGCTACTGCTACCGCAGGAGGCACACTATTCGGTCAGCTCTACTATAAAATATCAAAAGGCAAAGTTAATCCGATGATAGGGGCCGCAGGTGTTTCCGCAGTCCCGATGGCATCGCGAGTCGTACAGAAGATGGGACAGGAAGAAGACGCCGATAGTCATCTATTGATGCATGCCATGGGTCCGAACGTAGCTGGAGTGATAGGTTCCGCTACAGCAGCAGGCATATTGATAGGTTTATTGGCATAGGAAGCCTGATGTTGATGTGATAATATGGAATGTGTATTTGTTAAAAAGGGAGAAGAGAAGGAAAGTAAGGAAGTCGACGGGAAAACATTTCGTCTGATGCAGAAATCAAGTGAAATGGAGGCTATAGTCGCAGAACTGGAAGTCGGTGCAGTGTCTGATAAATACCGGCATGAAGGAGAGGAGATACATCTAGTTCTGAACGGCAAGATCGATTATTTTGTGGGTGACGATGTATTCAGGATGGAAGAGGGAGATACTCTTTGGCATCATTCAGATGTATCTCACCATGCTGAAAATGTCGGGGAGGAAAAGGCAACCTACGTTACGGTCAGTTCTCCACCAACTTTCATGTGAGGTAAGAACATAAAGATATTCAAACTTAAAAAGACGACTTCGACCAACGAAGTAGCCAAAAATTTATGCAAGAAGAGAGAAGATGACTTCGTGGTTTTAGCGGAAGAACAGACATCGGGCAGGGGTAGAAAACAACGTTCATGGATCTCTCCTCCTGGGAATCTTCACTTTTCTATATGCACAGATAGGGAGCCCCTTTTGCCTTTTAGAGCCTCTGTAGCCGTGGCAGAATCATTAGAAAAGCTTGAAATTAAATCTGAACTCAAATGGCCGAACGACGTTCTAGTGGATGGTGAAAAGATATGTGGCATATTGGTAGAGACAGTTAATAAAAAAGCTGTAGTAGGTATTGGATTGAACATAGAGACGGCTCCTCTAGAAGAGAGTACCTGTATCGAGTCCTTGGTTGATAGGTCCGTTTCTCTAGATAAGATGATGAGATATATCTTGAAATCATTTTATGAGATTGAAGAGGTAATAGAAACCTATAAAAAATATTCCTCCACCATAGGACAGTATGTGCAGATAAAAACTCCTGATGGAGAGTTGGAAGCCTATGTAGAGGATATAGACGAAAGAGGTAGACTAGTACTTGATGAAGGTAGAAAAGTGCTCGCCGGGGACGTGGTCCATCTGCGGAAGGATATTAACTCTTAACGGATTTGAAAACTCTTCGTGTCACTCGTAGATTTCTGTTTCGATTTCTCCTGCGGGAACTATGCATATGAATATTACATCTTTGTCAAAGCAGTTTTCATAAGAATGTTTTGATCTAGCTGGTATATAAATCGAGTTTCCTTTCTCCACAACGTGAGTTTCGTCTTCAAGTTTTACTTTCATCTCACCTTTGAGTATATACTGTACATGATCTGTGTTCTCGTGGTTATGGTAAGGCATCGATCCTCCTGGCTTGATGGTAAACTTCCTCATGAAGCAATTTTCAGCTCCCTCTTTATCCACTATCAATCTCTGTATAAAAACATCCTTTCCTCTATCTACTTTTTCTATCTCCACGTTTTTAGAATCTAGAACAACGGGCTTTTTCATCGACATGGTAACTAACTCCAATAAATTCGACCGTATATCTAATTTAGGAATCGATTCAAGGACTTTTAGCCTAATACTTTATTCTAAAGAGGTTTACTTTTTCGAGTAAACGGTAGATGTCGAAGGGGGTTCTTCTCTCTCCTTTAACTCGCTCTCATACCAAATTCTGACTACATGGTCCGTTCGTATGTAAAGTCTATCGAGATTGACTTCCACCCATTCTACGTATCCTACCTTCTCGTTTTCGTCATCCTCTCCGATCTCTTTAACTTTTGCCGGTTTTCCCCAGACATCGGTCATATCGAACTTTTTCCAATTTATCTTTGTTGCCTCTGCCTGATACACCTGCTCTAGAATCAGGGTATCCCTGTCGAAATCGATCAATTTACCAAGAAAACTCAATCCGTCGTCCATGACTATGAGTATCCTTTTTTCCTTTAAATCTTTTAACTCTTCCTCCAATAGATCTCCTGGCATCGTTATTCCTCCTGTGTCTAAGAGTTTCTAATCGCCTTCCAATATATAAAACCGATGGTTTTGAATTTGTTAATAGAAAAATGTGATGATATAGAAGTAAAATAAAAAAGGAAGCCACTGGCGGGAATTGAACCCGCGATCTATTCCTTACCAAGGAATCGCTTTGCCCCTAAGCCACAGTGGCATTCAGAGATCACGTTCTGTTAAAGTTCTTAATACTGATTCATATTAATGTTTTTCGTCTTTCAGGGCTTTCTCTCATATACCTCTCGTCTTTTCATACCATTTTCTTATCTCGTAATCGGAGACCTTTTTCTTTTTCTTCTTATCTTCGTTCTTCACTCCTAAATTGTGCTCATAGG
>PWHU01000028.1 GCA_003555395.1 Thermoplasmata archaeon | reverse complement strand
TGGTTGCAGTAACTTCTACTGTTTCGCCCTCAACCACATCGTTCGCGTCCACGTTGTACACTGCAAAATAACCTGGCTCCAAGACTTCGAAGGAATCCGAATCGGAATCGTCTTCTGAAGAGACCGTAGCAGTGTAGCTTCCCGCGTCGCCTGCAGAAGTTCCAGTAGTGAACGTTTCGGTCGTGCTTTGACCACCGTCCAATGTTACGCTGATATCGTCATTTCCCACACTGCTGCTCATCTCTACCGTTTGTGTATCGGATTCGTCTCCCGTGTTCTCTATGGTTGCAGTAACTTCTACTGTTTCGCCTTCAACCACATCGTTCGCGTTCACGTTGTAAACTGCAAAATAACCTGGCTCCAAGACTTCGAAAGAATCAGAATCCGAATCGTCGTTTGAAGATACAGTTGCGGTGTAGCTTCCCGCGTCGCCTGAAGAAGTTCCAGTAGTGAACGTTTCGGTCGTGCTTTGACCACCGTCCAATGTTACGCTGATATCGTCATTTCCCACACCGCTGCTCATCTCTACCGTCTGTGTATCGGAGACGTCTCCCGTGTTCTCTATGGTTGCGGTGACCACCAAATCATCTCCTTCCACTATGTCATCTGCGGTCACCCCGCTCACCTCGAAATAGGCAGGATCAGGGTCCAATACTTCGAAATCACTCTCCCAAGCGTTTTCTGGCCAATCGTACGGTTCTACTTTTACATCATATATTCCCGGCTCAGTAATATCCCAGTCATCAATAGGCACTCCGGTAAATGTAACCCATTCGGTCTCGCCTGGTCCCAGTTCTACGGTCACGAACTCTTTATAACTTTCCATATCATCCACATAAAGGTCGATCCAGGTACTACCTGTTTCTCCACCGATATTTTCCACTTCGCCCTCTATCGTCACTTCTTCGTCTATATATGCAGGATCCGGATCGATAGACCAATCGTTCAATACGAACTCTGCCGGAGGTTCGACTTTCGCCTCCAACGCCCAAGAGTAGTCATTATCGCTCATCCAATCCTGCGACCAGCCCGAAAAGTGGCCTATACTAGTGATCCAACCACCGTCATCTACATAAGGTTCATAAACTCCAAAAGGAAAATAATCTTCACCTACATCGTTGAACTCTAATACGATCCAATAGTGATCTTCTTCTATGGCGACAGTATCGACCAGTTCCATCTCATTCCACTGGTAGGTTCCCGGAGATGTATCCTCGGCTGTCTCGGCTATTATGGCACCAGGTTCAGTTCCTCCATCCTCGTGAATGTACCCTTTTACAGAGTTGGCCTCGTCGCCTTGACGGTATGCAATCTCAGTTACGATTCCAGCAGGGAGCTCCATCCTGATGGCACCCCACCAGTCTATACTTCCAACCTGAGCCGTATAATCCTCTGCTTCACCATATCCTAGCACAGTTCCGGGTTCCCAGTATCCATTCCATTGACACACTACTCTCATCAGCGTGTACCCCTCGTCAGCATCGCTAGGTACGTCAATTTGACCCGAAACGGTACCACCTTCTGAAGTTACTCCAAGGTCGTACCTCTTTTCGCTGCCCACGAGGTTATTATCACCATACCAGTCAAAAAACACGTTCACGTACTGATCATCTGGGCTGGGGCCCACCGTGACCTCGATGGAATACTGTTCTCCTGGTATCAGGCTATTCGTTCTATTACCTTCAGTTTCAGTGAAGTCAGCATAACCGTCATCGTCTCCCGACGGGTTATCGATCCCATAAAATTGAACCTCCTCGACATATTCATCAAGACTAGTATCTCCATCTATAGGATATTCATCATAATCCTCTGGATCAACAACATTATCACCTGGTGAATAACCAATACGACTATCTATATCGGATCGGTGTGCGGCATCGTACTTATAATACCAATCGTCCGTAGGGGAATACATAGGCGAGGGATCATTAGATGTTTTCTGGGATGATATATCTCTCAATTCTCCATCATCCTCGGTGATATAAGCATCCTCCCTATAATCTGGTTTTATCTCTTCGGATTTTTGTTCATAACTCTCGATTCCTTCCGTCCAAAAAGGAACACTAACGCTCATCACTATCAATAAAAAAGCTGTAAGTGAAACTGCTAACATAGAGTTGCGTGAGAGGGGCATTGATATCCCTATACATAAATATGCCTGTTAGCGGTATTAATACCTTACTCCGATTATCCCATCATAGGATTAAGATATAGCGGGGGTTCATCTCAGGATATCAGGATATAATTATAGAGAAACTTGTTCCTTAATCGCTATAGAAGGTAAGCGGCTTGTCTAAAAATGACCAATTTGATATAAAGCGAACTTTTTAAATAATTCCCCCTCCCTACCAAAACATGAATTTTATAAGCATCATGCAGAGCATTCTACCATACATAAGTGGGTTGTACACACTTCCATGGATAATAGTCGGCTTGATAGTTTCATATCTGCTAGCGAAACCATTCGGACAAGAGCGTGTAGATGGAGTGATGAAAAAATTTGGTCTTGTATTATTGTTCGTCTTCATCCCTTTGTTGATGTTTAGAATATTTATTAATATATCATTTGGAAAGCAAGAGCTCATATTCACAGGTATAACTTTCGGTGTTCTCGGCTTCATGTACCTGCTGGCGTATTTCTTAGGTAAGATCGAAGCGAAAAAATTAGAGATCAGCGGGATGAATAAAAGAATATTTTTAAAGACAGTATTGACGAACCAGGGGAGGAGCGCAGCCTTCGTAGGGGGTGCTCTTCTCGCTATAGAAAAGTGGGCGGCTCCGGCAGGAATATACATCGCATTGGTCGGTGTTGGTCTTTTTGCGATCATACCATACGTTCTCTCGGTTATGCACAAGCATGAAAGAAAGAATAACATGAAGGAAGAAAGTTCGCCTTTGCCCTGGTACCTTAGGTTATACCCATGGTATCTGCTCTCCTTTATAATAGCAGCTATACTGATCCATCATTTTTTTGGGATCACTACCCGATCTCTAGGGGACGGAGGTACCGTATTGTTTTTCATCACTGCCCTAACTATCCCCGCAGCGCTCTATTATGTGGGTTCAGGCATACACCCTAAAGATTTAAAACTAGGTGAGATGAGGAAGATGATATTTCCAAAGAAAAAAGGAGGGGATAGAGATTTCGATTGGGCGGTCGGGCGCAACGCATTCCTAACAACTATGGTCTACACCCCTATCATTATAACACTTGTATTCACACCTCTCATGTTTTTTGGGATCATACCGACCGCATGGTTTGCCGTGATAGTCATCAACTCGATACTTCCAATAACAAGTACCAATATGTTCCTTTTACCCTACGGTTTAAATCCTAAAGGAACTGCACTTTCGATCACATGGACTACAGTTGTGTCTATACCATTAGTGCTTATATTGATACCCGTATTATCGACGGTATTTTGAGGGTACAGACGAAACCCTCTTCGCAACTTTGTTCCCTATGCAAAAAGCTTATAATATACTGATTATAGGCCTTTAATAATATGATGCTGGCACTTAAGTTCTTCCTGGTGCTCTTACCCCTTCTAGTAGTCTTCGTTGGCATCCTATTTTTTCGGAGAAATGCCGCGGAGATGGCAGTGGTAGGATTGATAATCTGCTTTGCAATTGCAGTATCTTTCTTCGAAACTAGCTTGTTCGTAGCAACTGCCGCAACCATCTACGGTTTTTTGCAGTCATTTGGTATCAGTATCGCTATCGTATTTACCATGCTCCTGATCTTCATCATGAGAGAAGTGGGTGCATTAGAAACCATATCGAAAGCGATAAAAAGGGTGGCGCACACCCGTGAAGAGCAAGCTCTCTTCATAGGTATAGGTTTTGGAACTTTTGTTACCTCTTTAGGCGTAGTGACTCCCGCGCTTTTCCCTCCCCTCCTCATCGCTATGGGATTTGGTCCGAGTTCTGCAGTGGCTATCTCCGTTCTAGGGTATAATGCAAGTACGAGTTTTGCAATACTTTCGATACCCATAACCCTTCCCGCTGATCTTTTTGCAGGAGAGGTGGGCATGACCGCTCTAGAATTCGGATATGAATTTGCGTTCAAGATATCCTTGTTCCTACCTGTTATAGCCACGATCATCTCGTGTGCCATGCTTTGGATTGTAGGAGGTTTAAAATCTTTAAAAAAAGGGATAGTCCCTGCGGTCCTCTCAGGTTTAGTTATCGGTTTATCATGCATATTTTTGGTCCTGATAAGGGCGCCGATAATGATTTTGGGAGTCGTAGCGGGACTCATCTCTATGATAGTACTATACATCTACTTTCGATTCGATAGGAAGAGAAAAGGAATAGAATTGGAACAAGACCCCATAGATAGGAAAAAACTGCTCAGAGCTCTCTCGCCGTGGTTACTTCTGATAATATTAGCGTCAATAGCAAGTATACCCTCGGTGAACGTATTTTTAAGATCACTAGATCCCGGATTCACCAGTAGGATAATCGCCTATGAAACCATCGAATTCAACGTCTTCGCCCAGGTTTACTTTTGGATAGCCGTTTCCGCTTTAGCTTCTTTCTATCTTTTGAAGCCAAACAAGGAACAGACTAAAAAGGCACTGAAGACATGGTCTCGGAGTATATGGGCCCCTTTTATCGCCTACAGCCTTTTTTTCTCCATCGCTTATATCATGGCTTTCAGCGGTCATGAATTGACTGGTCGATCTTTGGAACTGATCTCAGAAGACTACAATATGAATTATATAACCGGGATCGTTCTGGGGGATATTTTTGGCCCAGGTTACATATTCGTAGCTGCTAGCTTAGGCCTTTTTGGCGCGATCGTCGGTGGAAGCGAGACCGCTAGTAATGTGCTGTTCTTTGGTATACAGAGACAAGTTTCACAGCAGATCGGCCTTTCTGACGAGCAGTTCATGACGGTCTATGCGAGTCACGGCGTCGCGGGAGGTGTCGCATCGGCCATAACTCCCTCGAAGATAAACAACGCGGTCAACACTATAGGAAAGGGCAACAAGTTAGAGAGCGAGGTATTAAGGAAACATCTGATGATAGTTTTCCTTCTAACTATCGTCCTCAGCATCATGACGGCTCTCTTCGTCAGACTCGCTATTTAACCAGGAATTTGTTCCTCTCAGAGGACCGAAGGTCCGAAAACCTTATAATATCTACTTCTTTTAGAAGGCCGAGTATAAAACCAATATAGATCGGTGTAATCATGTTCAACGAAAAAGCCCAGAAGATGAAATTGGATGATATACGTGAGTTACAAGAGGAACGTTTGTTGAAGCAGGTCAGATATGCCTATGAAAACGTTCCCATGTATAAGAAACGTTTCAAGGAAGAAGGGATCAAACCGTCGGATATAAAAAAGTTAGAAGACGTGAGCAAGGTCCCGTTCACCGTCAAAGACGATCTTCGAGATCATTATCCCTATGGGATCCTCGCAGTGCCCAAAGAAAAAGTAGTGCGCTTCCACGCCTCGTCCGGAACTACTGGAACACCTACTGTGGTAGCATATAACCGTAAAGATATGGATGTGTGGGGTGACTTGATGGCTAGGTGTTATGACGCCGCGGGCGCAAAACCGGAATACATAGTACAGAATGCCTACGGTTACGGTCTTTTCACCGGAGGTCTAGGCTTCCATCAGGGCGCGGAAGTACTAGGTTGCTCAGTGCTCCCCACTAGTACTGGTAACACGAAAAAACAGGTAACGATGCTGAACGACTTCAAGACCGACGTTTTAGCATGTACCCCTTCTTATGCAATTTATCTCGCGGAGGCTGCGGAGAAACATGGATACGATCCGATAGAGGACTTCGATTTAAAGGTGGGGATGTTCGGAGCCGAACCGTGGAGTGAAGAAGCTAGAGATAGTATAGAGGAGTCCTATGACATGAAAGCCCAGGACGTCTACGGAATGAGCGAACTCTACGGTCCGGGCGTAGCTATAGAATGTTCCGAACAGAAAGGCCTACATATATGGAGCGATCACTTCTTGGTTGAAACTATCGACCCGAATACGGGAGAAGTGTTACCCGAGGGCGAGAAGGGAGAACTTGTTTTTACGATGCTGACTAGAGAAGCTATGCCGCTGCTTAGATACAGGACAAAGGATGTAGGTTCGGTCACCTACGAAGAATGTGAATGCGGTCGTAAACATCCGAGGATCGAAAGTATCGATGGTAGAAGCGACGACATGCTCATCGTAGGAGGAGTGAACGTCTTCCCGAGCCAGGTGGAAGATGCACTTCTAGAAACTGAAGGTATAGCTGAGCACTATCAGATCATCGTCGACAGAGACGTTCTCGACAGACTTTTCGTCAGGGCTGAAGTGGATAGAGATTACTACGAATCGGACGAGTACGATGAAGAAAAATTGAAAGAAGAAGCTAGTGAGAATCTGAAAGCGGTGTTGAACATAAACGCCAGGTTAAAGCTTTTGCAACCGGGAAGTCTTCCAAGGACTGTAGGAAAGGCCAAGAGAGTGATCGACCAGAGAGAAGAACACGACCGTATAGAGGAACTCTGAACGACAGTGTATCCCAAAATCACTTCCTCAAAACCTTTTCATCTCACTATCTCTAGATTTTGAAGCGGTCGGATAAAGTAGAACTTGTTCCATAGGGACTAATAAGAAAATAGAGGACAGACAGATGGCTGACGAAGAAAGGTTATTGAGAAGGATAATCCACTCCATGACATGGATCGTACTCGTTTATTATCTGATTCCAGATCCTCTTTTTGGTCAGCCAAAACGATTGCTGTTGATCATAGTAGTAGGTTTCGTACTTTCCTTCGAGGCCTTCCGACTCTACTTCGGATTTAACGTCTACGGGATGAGACATTATGAGAAGAGACAGATAGCTGCTTACGCCTGGGCAGCCATGGCTGCCGGCATCACACTTTTATTTTTTCCCATGCACCTCGCCGTAGTATGTTTGGTCGGTATGGGTGTGGTCGATCCTGTGATAGGTGAGATCCATCATCATATCCCAAGACTCTATCCCTATGTGCCTTTGGCTATCTGGTTTTTACTCTCCGTTATCCTGTTGAACCTTCTGACCGACTTCACTATGTTCATGGTATTTTTTATGTCGTTAGTAGGTGCTGTGGTCGCGGTCATAGCCGAGTACCCCTCTATAATGATCGATGACGATTTTTTGATGGTCGTCGCTCCTCTTTTCGTTCTACGCGGCATCGAATTGATCTTGATATAGTAGAACTTGTTCTATAGCCCATGAGGAAATAAGAACGATGCAAAAGTTCTTAAACCCTAACTTATTTTGAAATCGATAGATGAAAGAAAAAATTACCGATTGGCTGGACGAAGAAAACAGAGATTACGAGGTAAAGGATCATGCCGATCTGAATTGGCTGATACACCTGAAACACGGGAACAGAGTTGTTCTGCTGGGCAATCCTGAGAAGAACGAAAAAAGGCTCGAGGTCGTTTATAAATTGAATATCAGCGACGATCACAAAAAGGTTCTTCAAAAACTCAACGATAAACAAAGAGGAGCTTTTGAAAAAAAATTGGTGATGTTATTGGCTGCTGATACAAACATATACAACATACAGCGGGATCAGGAGGGCATACCCGAATCAGTTATAATAAAGAGACATCTGTTCGAAGAGGATTTAAAGAAGACGCTGATCTATGACACGGTTCAAAGTGTGATCAACATGGGTATGAGGACCACTATCCATTTCCAATCTTTGGGCGGAGCCAAGATGAAAGAGGACAAGGTGTCTTCTACGAAAACCGGTCAATCCATTTACAGATGAAAACATCTAAATAGCAGTATCTTTCTTAAGAAAGACGTAAAAGGATTTTGCATGGGTTGATTCCATCAATATTGTTTGCTACTGACTAAAGAAATATATGCGATTGGGTTGAGAGTGAGATTATGGATGAAGGAAATAACAAGAAAGGTACAACAACACTGGGCCTCGTCTGTAAAGATGGAGTCGTACTTGCGACCGAAAAAAGAGCTACCAAGGGACATATGATATCCCACAAAGACACTAAAAAGTTGTTTCAAGTGACTGATAACGTAGGTATGACCATAGCCGGACTCGTCGCAGACGGTCAGGCTTTGACTAGGTACCTGCGGTCTGAAGCCGAGCTTTACGAGTTGAAGAGAAAGAAGACGATGTCCGTAGAGGCAACCACCACTTTGCTGTCCAACATAATGATGGGAAGGCGAATGTTTCCCTACTTCGTGGGCCTGATAATTGGTGGCGTCGACGGAGGAGACAAAGGAAAAGTCTACTCTGTAGATGCTCTTGGTGGAGCGATAGCCGACGATTATGTTGCCGAAGGCTCGGGTTCACAGTTCGTTTACGGTGTACTAGAAGATCATTACGATAAAGATATAGATACGGATAAAGGTATAGAGTTGGCTGTGCTCTCTCTGCTAGTCTCGAGCAGTCGGGACTCAGCATCGGGTGATGGAATAAAGGTCGCGAAGATAACGGACGAAGGTTTCGAAGAGATTGAAGATGAAAAAATACATGAGATAATTAACGATATCAGGGAAAGGAAGAACCTCCCCGCTCTATGAAACAGATTCCAAATTTGTAGTTCTATCAGGGGTTAGGGGGCTGTATTGGTCATGTATCTCTTCTTTCCCTGGAGTTCAAAGATCAAATTCTAGGATACTAAAAGCGAAAAATACTAAACGACAAAAAAAAAGTGATTCTATGAGTGTTGAAGACATTTTGAAAGAAGCAGAAGAGGCGGTCAGGGAACTAGTGTCAAGAACCGCACGAGTTACGGACATACAATTCGAGGGATCAGTGGTCGTCATATATACCAAAGACATGGACGAATTCACCGAAGATTCTGACACCATGAAGAAATTAGCTGGAAGACTGAAAAGGCGGGTGGAGATCAGACCTGATCAATCATTGTTAGAAGATGTTGAAGAGGCGGAAAAAAAGATCAGAGAGATCGTGCCAGAAGAGGCGGATATAACGGAGATTTTCTTCAAACCCGACATAGGGGAAGTTACGATAGAAGCTGGAGCCCCTGGTATAGCCATAGGAAAAAGTGGTAAACTTTTGAACGAGATAAAACGAGAGACCAATTGGGCGGTAGACGTGATAAGGACACCCCCTATTAAATCAAAGACAGTCGAGGATATCAGAGGATATCTAAGAAAAGTTAGACATGAACGAAAAAAATTTCTAAACAAGGTTGGACGTAAAATAAATCGTGATCCTCGAACAGGTGAGACCTTTGGCAGGATAACCGCTTTGGGAGGATATAGGGAAGTCGGAAGGAGCGCACATCTGCTGCAGACCAGAGACAGTAAAGTTCTGATCGATTGTGGTATCGACGTTTCGGCCAATGATGAAAACGGCGAGGGCACGCCTTATCTTAATGCTCCTGAGATCATGCCTTTGGAAGATATAGACGGCATAGTATTGACACATGCCCATCTTGACCATAGTGGGATCATCCCGGCTCTTTACAAATATGGGTTCGAAGGGCCCGTGTACTGCACCGCACCGACAAGAGATCTTGCGGCACTCCTACAATTGGATTACATCAAAGTAAGCGTCAGTGATGCTAGAGATCCTCCTTACAAATCAAAACATGTGAGAGAACAGGTGATGCGAACTATACCACTCGAGTACGGCGAGACTACAGATATAGCTCCAGACATAAGATTGACTTTGCACAACGCAGGACACATCTTAGGTTCCGCAGTGGCCCACATGCATATCGGTGACGGAGACTACAATGTAGCCGTAACGGGAGATATCAAATATGATGACACATGGCTCTTCAACCAGGCTAGTAACAATTTTCCTAGGGTAGAAACGGTGGTCATCGAGTCGACCTACGGTGGCTACGACGACCTGCAGCCGAGCAGAAACGATGCCGTAGAGCAGCTTAAAGATATCTTAGACCAGGCATTGAATAACAGGAACGGTAAAGTGATAATGCCGGTTTTCGCCGTAGGTAGGTCTCAGGAAGTCATGCTGGTCATCGAAGAGGCCATGCGTAACGAAGAACTTCCAAAAACCAAAGTATATTTAGACGGCATGATATGGGAAGCTACGGCTATACATACTGCTTATCCTGAATTTTTGAACAACACATTGAAAAACAAGATATTCCATGAAGATGAGAATCCTTTCCTATCTGAGATATTCCATGAAGTGGGTAATATGGACGATAGGAAAGATATATGTGACAGCGACGAACCGGGTATAGTCCTTGCCACCGCAGGGATGATGAACGGAGGACCGGTTTTGGAATACTTTAAAGCCTGGGGCGATGATCCGGAAGCTACACTCATCTTCGTTGGCTATCAGGGTGAAGGTACCATAGGGAACAGAATCCAAAAAGGTTACGACAAGATCACCTTGACGGAGAGAGGAGAGAAGATAGATATCCCTGTGAGGTTGAATATACACACCTGCGAGGGTTTCTCGGGACACAGCGACAGGATACAACTACTTCACTACATAAGCAAGATGAAGCCGAGTCCAAATCGAGTATTGGTCTGCCACGGCGAAGAAAGTAAAGCGACCAATCTGGCCAGTACGATCTACAAAAAATACGGTATAAGTACAAGAGCGCTCAGAAATCTAGAGACCGTTCGGCTTTACTGAATCCGATCATGACCTGATAGATCTTCTTATCACAGCGTTTGTTCGAAATCGTCTACTTCGTAGTCGAATTCGTCTCTATTATCTATTTCACCCTTGATAATCTTCATCTCTCTAGCCAATAGCCAGAATATGAGAGCCAATGATTTACGTCCTTTATTATTCGCAGGAAGAGCGAAGTCTACATTCTTCAGGGTGTTATTAGTATCGACCAATCCCACTATAGGTAGTCCGGCGTTCACCGCTTCTTTGACTGCCTGACGATCAGCACCGGGGTCTATCACCACCAATATCTCCGGCTCGATGTATTG
>PWHU01000046.1 GCA_003555395.1 Thermoplasmata archaeon | reverse complement strand
GTTCTTTCAACAGAAGGCAAAAGCTCTACGTTGTCGAGCTTACCGGCGTCTTTGAACCAGACGTGGAAGCGGGTCTCTTCCGGCTCTATTATCTTGCCTCTATCGTTCTCAATAGCTTCTTCCACCTTTTCCCGTATCTCTTTTCTGACAACTTTTGGATGTCTACACTTGGCGCTGTATCTACCCGTTGCTTTTTTAGTACGTACATGAGGTATCTCGGGATAAAGTTCCTTGGCCTCACGTATTATCTCATCGTCTCCAGCTAAGAAGAAGATCGGAACGTCGTATTTAGCGGCGAGAAACGAATTCATCGCGAACTCGCTGGCCATAACATCTCCTATCATCAGTTTATCTACCACCGCACCGGAATAAGTGTGTGAAAGCGTGCCCTGACTGTGAGCCGAGCTGTGATAACCGATATAACCTACGCCGGTCAATTCTTCGCTCAACCCTTCCATCTGCGAGAGCAATTTTGGTCTTCCGCTGAACAATTCGACTCTTTCATCTAGATCTTCGATGATTATGTTCCTCATCTTTCCGTGGCCGTCGGTCACGTAAACGGTTTCGGCTCCCGCTTCGAATGCTCCTTTTGCCGCGGCGTCGGCTTCTTTTGTCATCAATTTCTGGGCTCTATCGTACTCTTTAGAGTCCATCTTACATTGAGGGCCTGAAACCACTCCTGAAATACCTTCTATATCCACCGAGAACAAATATGTCATGTTTTCACCGAGAAAAGAAATGTGTGATGATTAATAATATTTTGCTCGATCTGCTATCAACAAACGATCCTATTTTTCTAACCTCCATCGTAGAGACCGACGATCATCCAAAGATCATCGCAGCTAGGTAAAATGAACGATCTTCAGAACTGATCAATCTCACTTATCTCTTCGTACACCGAAAGGGATATGTATTCTGCTGCTTTTGCCTAAGAAAAGGTGTGAAAATGATAAGCGATGTAGAGGTAGTAAAGTTCCTTGATGACTTCCTTTCGATAGATGAGATAGAAGATGAAAGCGAGAACGGAGTTCAGGTCGACGCTCCTTCGAAGATCAAAAAGATCGCTTTCGCCGTGGACGTGAGAAAAGATATCGTTGATAGGGCCGTCGAGATCGACGCCGACCTTTTATTCGTACATCACGGGCTGATATGGGGAGGCGGCATCAAAAAGCTCGTTGGAAGAGAATACGACATGGTCCGAAGCCTGATCAGGAACGACATAGGCTTGTACGGCGCACACCTCCCTTTAGATGTGCATCCCGAAGTCGGCAACAACGTACTCTTGGCCGAGACCATCGATGCGGAGGTAGGAGAACCTTTCATGGAGTATCAGGGAACGAAGATAGCCAGGATGGCTGATTTTCATGAGAAAAGGAAAGTAGAGGATATAGCTGAAGAGCTAAAAAACAAATTGGATACAGACACTTTTGTCCTACGAGGAAAAGAAGAAGTGAAAAAGATCGGTATATTGACGGGCAAGGGCGGACAGGCACTCTCCGGAGCAAAAGAAAACGGTGCGCAACTTTTCATCACCGGAGAACGAACTTACATGGCCTATAACGAGGCGTTAGATCTGAACATGCCTTTGATATTCGCTGGTCACTACGCCACGGAAACTTTAGGCGTAAAGAAGATAAAAGAGCTGCTGGAAGAAAGATTCGACGTGGGGACGGAATTTTTAGCCTCTAAAACGTCCATCTAACCTTAACGGAATATAGAATCGTTATCACACCATCTAAATGATTGCACAGCGATGCAAAAATATTAATACCTTTAGTCCAAATGATCGAACGATGAGTGATGCAAAGGGGACCTGCCGAAATTTTAAGAAGTATCTATAGTCTCCTGGTAGCCATACTAAAAAAACCTGGAGCTATACTGAGGGGGATGCGGCGGGAAGGAGTCTATGCTTTTTTAAAAGAAAGGATGAAAAAACCCAGTAAAGACGAGATATTGGAAGGAAACGTTCTAGCCGTGATGTTCAAGCTGGGATGGCCCATGATGGTCGCCACGTTTTTAAGAACACTCTATAATCTAATAGACACCTTCTGGCTTGGAAGGATCCCTAATCCGGAAATCGCGGAGTATTCCGTAACTGCGGTGGGTCAGGGCTGGACTGTAGTGTTCATGATGATGTCCATCGAGATGGGGTTCGGGATCGCGGCACTGGCACTTATCTCGCAATACACTGGTCAAAAGAACTTTGAGGAGGCTGATAGGACCGCGGGCCAACTTTATTTCATAGCCATCGTAGCTTCACTCATCATAGGTATCTTCGGTTATTTCATGACTCCCACATTTATGAACCTCTTGACAGGAGGTGAGGAGGAATTAGCCTATTACGGCACTCAATATATACAGATAATCTTCCTCGGCCTCCCGTTCATGTTCCTCTTCTTTGCCTTCATGTATACTTTGAGAGGCTGGGGCGACACCATAACTCCCATGAAGATAACAGCGTTCTCCGTCAGTCTGAATATGATTATCAATCCTATCCTTATATTCGGCTCCGGACCTATGCCTTTCCTAGGAGTTACCATACCAGAGCTTCCCTTCATCGGTCCGATACCGGCACTGGGGGTGAGAGGCGCCGCGATAGGAACCATAATGAGCAGAGGTATCGGTTCCATATATGCGACTTACATGCTGTTCACGGGAAAGGTGGGTCTGAAACTGGAACTTTCCTACCTTAAACCAGATCTATCTAGATTGAAAAAATTCTTGAATATAGGTATCCCGGCCGGTATAGGCAGGTTCGGTACCTCTATCGGTTTCATAATCTTATGGGCTATTATTTATCGACTACCGAATCCGGAGGTGGCAGGGGCCGCATACAGCGTTGGTAATCGGATCTTGAACATCACCTTCTTGATCATGGGAGGTTTTGCCATGGCTATCAGTACCATGGTGGGTCAGAGTTTAGGGGCCGACGATATCGAAAGGTCTGAGGAGGTCGCCAAAAAGGGCTTTCTCGCCGTGGCCGGTTTGATGGTCGTATTCACGTTCGCACTTTTCGCATTGAGGAACAACCTGATAATGATCTTCATACCGGAGTCACCAGAGGTAATTGCCGAGGGAGCCACTTTCCTCATGATATTCTCTCTTGCGATGCCTTTCTTCGGCGTTTTTAGAGGTGTGACTTCGCTACTCAGTGGTTCCGGTCATACAAGGCTCCAGATGGGGTTGAGTTTGGTCAGACTTTGGGGTCTGAGGCTTCCTCTGGTATTTCTATTCGCTATCTTCCTCTCATTCCATTCTACGGGTGTATGGATGGGCATGGCACTCAGTAACGTCATCGCATTCGCTCTAGCTTTAGGCGTCTATAAAACTGGTAGATGGAAGGAGAAAGTTATCGAAGATAAGCCGATATCGAAATCAAACGTAACGTTAGACGAGGAAAAGCCAAAAAGGGGCAAGAGATGAATTTTACTGTTCACATGCGAATTCATATGTTGATCTTCTCGATGAAGACCTCTTCTTCACGTATACGGAGTTCTATAGAACCCTGCTTTTTACTCCTCAAGCAGAAGCCATCTTTGAACTCATCTAAGGCTAATCTTTGTCCTTTGTAAGGCGGAAACAAAGAGGACTCTAAAGCGGGCTTGACTCCGTAGGGCATACCGTCGGATCCAAAAATCAAGTCTTCACCGGGGATGAAACCTACATCGTCTATCAACATCCTGAACGGATTGTTCCTCTTCACGTAATTCTCTGGTAGTCTGTCACTGTAATGCACCGAATCGAAACTGAAGTTTGGCTGCATACTCAGCTTTATACCCAACCTTTTAGCTTCCTCCGCAGTACTTTTCGATATGAACTGGGCGTGTTCTATCCGAGTTTTTGGAACATAGGCGCCGCTCTTTTCCATCTTTTTTATCACTCTTACTATCTGTTCCGTAGCTCTGTTACCGATGCCGTGGATAGAGATCTTTTCCGCATCAAGATACTTTAACCCCTCCAAAACCTCTTTGAATTCATCGTCGGCATATATCAGTATGCCCTCACTTCCGTCACTATACTTTTCTTTGATAGCGGCTGTACTGGGGCCGAGTGCTCCATCCGCGAATAGTTTGACGCCTTTTACTTTTCTCTTACCCTCTTCGCTTAATTCCTCGTAAGTCTGTATATCCGCCCAAAAATCCGTCCTTTTATGATATCCAGTATTCTCGAATAAGTCCAGAACACTTTCGCTAGGAAGCAGCATGTCGTCGGTTCTCCAGATACCGTTATCGGACAGAAAATCAAAAAAAGCATCAAGTTTTTCTTCATCCAATCCTTCGAGTTTGACTAAAAATTTCATTATAGCGGGTAAGTTCCTCTCCACCCAGTATGGATCGTTCATCTTTTCCAGTATGTCTGCGTGATCGGATATTTTCTTCACCTTTTCTCGTGCCTTCTCGTTGAATATAAATCCGTGGAATGAGAGATTGCATATCACCACTGGTGGGAGTTCTTCTACCTCCGTTCTACCGAAAGAGTAATATGAATTGTTCCATCCTAATACTACGTTAGCTTTATCTTCGGAACAATTTTCTTTTATGAGCGAGACAGCCTCGTCCTTTTCTCTAACTTCGCTCAGATCGACGGAGTGAAGAAGAGCGGCATAGCCGGTAGTATGTGTATGATGATCGTAAAGTAGAGGCATTGTTTCTTTCTTGACCATATAAGTCCCTTCCAAGTGCTTGATAACAAAAGGGGAAGGATATATTAATATTTGTACACTTAAAGCATCTCCATGTCGATAGAATATAAGACGCCAGATATAGATGATTACGACAGGATGATCGGACTCTGGGAGAAAAACGATATCCCTTACAAGCCTGAAGGCAGAGACAGGAGAGAGAACATAAAAGAAGAGCTAGAGGAGCAGCCGGAATATTGGATCGGAGCTTACGACGGCGAAAAGATGGTGGGTATCATCTTCGGCACCGACGACGGCAGGAAGGGATGGATCAACCGCTTAGCGGTGGATGAGAACTACAGAGAGCGCGGCATCGGAAAAAGATTGGTCGAAAAGTTGGAACACGTCTTCGAAGAGAAAGGATTCAAGATATGGGCCGCCCTGATAGAGCCGGACAATCCGGAAGGTATGGAATTCTTCGAGCATATAGGCTTTGAAGATAAAAACATAAAGTATTATTCTAAAAGGGAGAGCGAGAAGGTCTAGACTATCGAGAGATCGAAAATATTCTCTATCTAGCCTCCACCTTCTTCTTTCACGGTAGAAGTGATGAATATAACACCGGTCACACCAACTATCAGCGCTATGAAGAAAGGGAAGCGAAGTCCCAGTATGTCGGCTACCGCACCGCCCAAAAAAGATCCCGTGGCGAAGGCCAAGTTCTGGGCAAAGTTGTAGACTCCCATGATTTTACCTCGATGTTCTATCGGAGAGAGTGAAGAAACGAAAGCGGGAAAAGAGGGTCTAGCCAAAGCTCTTCCCAAAGTGTAAAAGCCTACTGCTATCATTATAAATATAAAACCTGTCGAAAGACCGATGACACCGGCGAATATCGATGAGATCAGCGCTCCTGACACGATCAATTTTTTTCTTCCGATCCTATCCGATAGACTTCCGGCCGGGAACATCACGACTACCTGTACAACTCCTATCAATGTGAAGATCAAGGAGATCTGAAATGCTGTAAGAAGTAATATCTCGTCACCGAAGAGAGAGAGCATCGACCAGACCATGGAAAGGCCGAAAAAAACTGTGAAAGAACCGACGGTAAGACCGAGAAACGTTTTCGGGCGGGGTGTGATCTTACTGAGATCGAATTTAAAAAAGGAAAATGGATGTCTTTTCTTGTGTGAAACGGTTCCTAACTTTCTAGACCCCTCATAAGATTCTTTTACGCCGACCAAGAGGAGGATTCCGCTCACCGCGGCAAGTCCAGAAGTAAAAAAGAAGGGTACTGACAGAGAGTAATAACTTGCGATCAACCCACCTAAAACGGGCCCCGTAGCGTTCCCGCTGGCGAAGGCCATGGAATAGAGTCCCATGGCTTTGCCTCTGTCCTCTTCTTTCACCACGTCACCTATGTATGTCATAGCCACGGGCCAAACCAGGCCGGAAGCAGCGCCCTGTCCCCCCCTGTATAGGAAAAGTTCGGGTAAAGTCCTAGCGGCTCCAAAGAGAAACATCACGATCATATACATAAACATGCCTCCGACCATGATGTATTTCCTTCCGTACATGTCCGCAAGCTTTCCACCAAGAGGCGCGACGAAGATCTTTACAACTGAAAATATGCCGAGCATGAGTCCTATGTGTGTTTTTGAGGCTCCGAAATCTCTCGCATATATGGGGAGAAAAGGCATAACTAGACCGAAACCTATCATGCTGACGAAGACCGCGAATATCAACACCAGCAGCTCCTTGTACTCAAGGACGATCTTGAGATCAGAGACAACGCTGGCTACGCCGAAGTTTTCTTGCTCTTCAGGGCCTGTCATTCTCAGCAAGTTATGATTATGGCATTATTAAACGTTTGCATTGGGGTACAAACCACCTGCGATAGATTTTTCATTTACCAGTTTTTACCCTAAAATATGAAGGAAAAACTCGATGTAGTGAACGAGGATGACAAAGTCATCGATGTGAAGACAAGAAAAGAAGTCCACGATAAAAAATTGAGACACAGGAGCGTCATGTTCTTCGTTTTCAGCGAAGATGGAAAACTACTCATGACAAAAAGGAGCGCCGATAAAAGATTTTTTCCCGGTTACTGGAGTATAGTTCTAGGTGGACACGTCCCGTCAGGATATGATTACGAAGAGGCCCTTGAAAAGGAGATGGAGGAAGAGTTGGGAGTTTCAGCCGAGTACGAAGAGTTGGGATCTTTCACCAAGGAAATAAAGGAAGAAAAGGAAAACGTCAAATTGTTCAGAACGGTCGTGAGACCCGAAGAGATAGAATTATCGGCAGAAGAATTTGAAGAAGGTCTTTTTATATCAATAGAAAGATTGAATTCAGAGATGGAGGAAAAACCTTTTCTACCGGAAACGAAGATGGTACTTGAATATCTAGAAAATTCACCATAGACGGATCATTTCAACATGGGTTGAAATGTAAGTCATGGGAAAAAATATTATACATCGCCCAATCCTCTTTGCCCGATGGCCGAGAAACTCGAAGACGTGAAACCGACAAGGATGGAACTCCTCCGCATCAGAAAAAGGAAGATGTTGGCTGAGAACGGTCATGATCTGTTGAGTGAAAAGAAAGATGCGCTGATAAACGAATTTTTCAAGATAGTAGATCAAAGGAAGGAGATCAGAGAAGAATTGGAGGACATCCTCCAGGAAAGCTTTGAGAAACTCACTGAAGCACAGATGATGATGGGCAGAACAGACGTTGAATCCATAGCTGAAGGCGCAGTACCCATGGAAGACCTAGAGATAAGATCCGACAATATAATGGGGGTTAAAGTCCCTGATATAGAACCTAATATAGCAGAGGAGAGATTTTATGGCTATACGGATACATCTGTGAAATTAGACGAAGCCGTCGAAAAATTCAGAGAAGCCCTAAAATTGTCTCTTCGTGCAGCCGAGATAGAGGGTAAGTTGAACAGATTAGCTGATGAGATAGAGAAAGCGAAAAGGAGAGTCAACGCTTTAGAATACGTCTACATCCCCAAACTGGAGGCTACGATCAAATACATAGAAAGACAATTGGAGGAAAGGGAAAGAGAGGACTTCTTCAGAAGGAAGAAGATAAAATCCATGATGGAAGAAGAGAATTGAACAGGGACTAACGGCCTGGATGCGTTGGGTGGTAAACTGAAGAGTCTGATAGAGAAGTACTTCGATACACCAGAAAAGAAAGCCAAGCTTTACTTGCTTATAACTTTCGCTCAGATATGGGCTGTTGTAGCCATGATCATAGGTGTAGGCATACTGATATATTATATAATGAAAAATCTAGGCATATTAGGAGTGATATTATGAAAGCGGACCTGCTGATAAAAAACTGTGCTGAAATACACACCTTGAAAGGCCCCAGACGGGCTAGAAGGGGAGACGAAATGAAAGAGACAGGTAAAGTGGAGAAAGGGGCTGTCGCCGTAAAGGACGATAAGATAACGGCGGTAGGTCCGACTGAAGAAGTTGAAAAAAATTACGAAGCCCAAGAAATGATCGATGCTTCTGGTAAAACCGTAATACCCGGTTTTGTCGATCCTCACACGCACTTGATCTACTCGGGGTCTAGAGAAGACGAGCTGGAGATGAAGATCAAAGGCAAGACTTATATGGAGATACTAGAGGAAGGTGGAGGTATACTGAGCACAGTAAGATCGACCAGGAAATCATCTAAACAAAGATTGATAGAACAGGCATCGAAAAGATTGGATACCATGCTTCGTCACGGAACAACGACGGCAGAAGCGAAAAGTGGTTACGGCCTTGACAAGGATAACGAGATCAAGTGCTTGGAAGTTATAGAGGAACTGAACAAGTCTCATCCCGTCGATCTTATCCCAACGTATTTAGGGGCTCATTCGCTACCGCCGGAGTTCGACCAAACAGGAGATTACATCGATTTTTGTATCGACGAAGTCATACCCGAGATAGCCGAAAAAGGACTAGCGGAATACTGTGACGTGTTCTGTGAAAAGGGAGTGTTCGACGCGGATGAAAGCAGAAGACTGCTCCAAAAAGCTAAAGCTGTGGGATTGAAAATAAGAGTCCATGCTGACGAGATAGAGAATATAGGCTGCAGTAGGATGGCCGCCGAACTCGGCGCTATATCTGGAGAACATCTGGTGAAGACCGGGGAAGAGGAAATAAGGATGATGGCCGAAAGTGGAACCATCGGCATACTCCTGCCCGGGACACCTTTCATGCTGATGGAAGAAGAATATGCGCCGGCAAGGAAGATGATAGAGAACGATATGGCGGTGGCTCTCGCTACGGACCTGAATCCGAACTGCTGGACCGAATCTATGCAGATGATCATAACTCTAGCATGTTTACAGATGAAGATGACCCCCAGCGAAGCTCTCACCGCTGCGACTTTCAATGCGGCTAGAGCCGTCGATAGAGATGATATAGGTTCATTAGAAGAAGGAAAGAAAGCTGACTTTTTAGTACTAGACGTGCCAAACCATCGCCACATACCTTACCGCTTCGCTGTCAATCTGGTAGAGCAAGTTTATAAAGAGGGAAAAAGGGTTGTGTAAGTCTCAACGGAGGATCACAGTTTCGTTTTCAAAGCCAGCGAGCATGCTTCAAAATATGGACTTCTCAAGGATGCACACCTTTGACCCATGATCGTAACATCTAGTTTGTTTTGTATAGCCTCTGTTCCTTCAACACTGTTTTCAAGAAGAGCTGAATTCCTCTCGGGAGTTATCAATTCTGATTCCAATGTGAACTCGTTTTTCACCGCGAAACCTATGCCGTCTCCTGGTTCGATGACGAAATCGTCTGTCCATTCTCCTGCAAGACCGTCGTAATAGTACCTTTCGCTGTAACCTCTTTTCATGTGATCCCATCTAACAACGTCAAAGATGTAATCGCTAGTTTCGAGATCGCCCTCGATCATCATGACTAGATCGCTGGCCATCAGTTCGCCGTCTCCAGTTTGGTCAGCCAAAGTGTAAGGTATAGATGTGTAATGACGCGGACGCTCGTCCCCGTAAGTGACCTCGTACTCTATATCTGTAGCGGTGATATGCCACGTGAATTCCTCTTCTACCGCGAAGCCGATGCCGTCTCCCGGTTCTATAACGAAATCATCGACCCACTCTCCTGTTCCATCGTCGTAATTATACCTTTCATCGTAACCTCTTTTCATGTGATCCCATCTAACAACATCCGATATGTATTCGCTCGTCTCTAGATCACCTTCGATGGACATGACCAGATCGCTGGCTTTCAGCTCGCCGTCACCGGTATGATCTTCAAAACCCATCGGTATGGAGAGATAATGCCTAGGTCTTTCACTACCGAAATACTTCTCTACGCAGAATCCCATGGATGAATTTTCACTTTCCTCTATACCGTCTGTCGACCTTACGATATAATAGTTCTCTCCGCCCAGTGCATTTTCGTGGATGTAAGTTGTGTCTACAACTGTTGCTATATCATCCCATGTGTCAAAATCAGCGTACTGATCCTCAGAGTGATACACATTATATTCTGGGCTGCCAACATCATCCCATTCCAAGATCACGTCGTCAGTCTCTTCATCCTTTTCGACTCTGAGTCCCGTGGGAGGATTCAAAGTGGGTTCTAAGGTAGTGAATGAAAGTATCTCGCCTCTATCTTCTTCTGCACCGCCGTCCCATCCTATGACCGCTCTAAATTCATAGATGGTGCCAGATTCAAGATCGTCTACTACCTGGCTGTACTCTCCATCCACATCGATATTTTGGGACGCGGTCGTCTCCCAATCGGGTGCACCTTCCGTCCTATATTCAAAATATGCATCTACGTTATCTACCTCGCCCAAAGTGATATGACCGGTCAACTCGGCAGAATCAGTCGTTATATCAGACGATCCTATAGTCTCCACTGAAGTAGTCTGTAAGGACTGAAGGTCTATCCTCTTTCCCCAACTATCGTCAACGGTAAAGTCGACCTGACTATCTTGATCTTGACTCACACCTACTGTGAAGTCGTCTCCAACTTCATAACCGTTTTCTACAAGTTTACCGAAATTTAATTCGTAATAACCGTTACTGTCAGTGTCTATGGTCAGGTTCTCTCCGGTTTCCTGACTTTCGACTTCGACCTCGACATCTGTCACGGGATCATCCATATCGTCTTCTACGCCCCCATACACTAAGTATGGTACGGGAGGAAATAGATCTTCACCGCCTTCATTCATGGGTCCATCCCCAAGATCGACGTCCGCGACTCTCGATTGATAGATAAGAGAATCGTCCAGATCCTTATTGATGGTCATGATATCTTCTTCAGGTGGATAGAATTCATGACCACCAGTATGTATTTCAAATGTGAGACCCTGCAAACCTTCCTTCGCATAAGCCCAATCAGCGGCTCCGCCGGCTGCGCTGTAACCGATCTCCTCGTGCGGTTGACCGTAGGAGTACTGCTGGCTTTCGTCTCCCATAAGTGAGGTCAGAGATGTCATGTGTCCGGCCATGCCCCTGTACCAATCATCGTGCGGTGAAGGATCATCTGTGTACATATAAGGTATCAAAAGACAATCGGCATAGCTGTGAATATTTTGATAAGAGTCTATATCTTCTTCGATGATCAGATCCCTTAAGTATTTTGTTTCATATTCTGAAAAGGGTTCTTCACCGTGATATGTGTCCGATCCTGGGTCACCTCTAGAACCCGCACCGCCAAAATCTATATCCCAATTTCTATTCAGATCGACGCCGACCTCGGTTTCGTCCCCAACGGACTCGTTGCGATTCTTTCGCCACCATTCGCCTTCTCCGTCACCGCCATAATCTCCGTCTCCATCGTATATGTATCCGTCGGGATTCACCATAGGCGCAACGAAGATCCTCCTGTTGTTCACCAACCAGTAGATCGTTTCGTTGCTGTCATATTCATCTAATACCCTCCACATGAAATAGGCTGAGACCTGTACGGAAGACCATTCACGGGCATGTAAAGCTCCGTCGACGAGAACACCTGGCTTCTCATCTACCTGCGTATCTTCATCCGATGTTATCTCCAGAGCCCAAAGGTCTCTTCCTTCCCAGGAAGTCCCGTAGTGGTGCTTTTCAACCAGGTCTGGATACTCAGCTACCAGATCGTCATACCAATCGTTCAAAGCGGCTACCGACGGATATTCTTCTGGAAAAGGGTAATCATCCAGATCGTTCTCTAGCTCGAGAACACTTTCATCCAAAAATGAAGAAGCGGATCCATGGTCGTCGGATATCGATTCAGAACTACCGAATGCAATCGAGATTCCTGAAAGTGACAGTATTATAACGAGGCCGAGCACAAAAAAGACATTTTTCCATTTCATACATATCCCTAAGGATGTTAAAAAAAGTAGGTAAGTCACTATATTTATATCTTCGCCTAATTTTATTTGATCAAAGATAAAGAATAAGATCGACTTCATGCAAAAGATTATTATCTCCATCTATGCTATCGGTTTTCGAGCGCGGATAAAGTATGAAAAGGCAGGACCTAGAATCCACTTTAGATAGATTGGATAAAAAGTTCAAGAAGATAAAAAAAACACGATATTCTATTTTAGCTTACATAGGAACGGTTTATATCGCTTCGCTCTGGCTCGTTTTCGTGAACCCCTGCTTGATGAACATACTACTACCGATCCTTGCGATACTAATACCTTACAAACTGTACGGGGAGAACAACTTAAAGAAGTTACTCGTGGTCGGTCTCGTAGCGATCCTACTATTGGCTGTGACCCTCTCTACTTTCCAACTAGGTCTCATCTACGATCAGCCTCACCGAACTTTAGAATCGGATCACTTCCAAGACGGGAACGTAGACAATCTGTACGGCGATACTGACACGACTTTCACATTCACCGTAAATCTCACAAAAGAATACGTAGAAGGCTACAACTACACTGTCTACCTGAATCTGACCCTTGCTACCATCGGCAGCGTTCATCCTATCCCTTACGAAGGCTACAGGATGCAACGTGTCGGCGAAGATAATGAGACATATCATTATTCGGTGCAGGTATCGGATTTAGAGGAGAGGCTCTTCGGCCATCGATTCTCCGTCAGAAGAAATAGGACGGATATAGATGACGAATTGGACTACGATTGGCACAGGACATCGATAGTTCACGGACCGATCACGATCAGTGAATCTAGAGCTTTTCAACTGCTGACATTCGAGTATTTCACTTCTACCGTTATAATCTTTATATTTGGGATGGGCATTCTGTGGTTGAAGAGAAGGATGGATAAAAGCGTGAGCGAAAGTGTTGAAGGATTGGAAGAAAAAGAAAAAGAATTGGAAGAGGCATGCCCGGAGTGCGGCACACTTTTGGAAGGTTCCAGCGCGTGTAAAAATTGTGGATGGGAGATCGGCGCTAAGGAGGAACCGGACCCTGAAGACGTAAAGGAAACCGATCAACCAGAACCCCCTGAGTAACAAAAGGAAGATGGTGAAGAGGATGAAGGGTCTTAGGCGTTAAATCTATTTATTCCGTACATCATTACCCTTACGATAGTATGGATTTGGAGCGAGTGAAGGTAGAAAAGGAAGAAGAGATGAACATAATTTTAGGGCAGAGTCATTTCATCAAGACAGTAGAAGATATCTACGAAGCTGTGATCACATCGGTTCCCGATGTAAAGTTCGGGATCGCTTTTTGCGAAGCATCTGGTGACAGGCTCGTTAGGTACGACGGAACGAAAGAGGAACTGGAAGAACTGGCTGTGAAAAATATGAGAGATATAAATGCGGGTCATTCCTTCATCATAATCATGGAGGACGTTTTTCCGATAAACGTGATGAAAGCCGTAAAGAACGTACCTGAAGTCTGCAGGATATACTGTGCAACGGCAAATCCGGTGGAAGTCGTCGTCGCCGATGCTGAAAGCGGGAGAGGTATAATGGGCGTCATCGACGGTGACCCTACAGTCGGAGTAGAAAATCAAGAGGATAAAGAAAAGAGAAAGGAGTTTTTACAGACCATAGGTTACAAACGCTAGGCACCGAACTTTTCCGCCCTATCCGCTAGATCTTTCAATATATTCAATACGTCTTCACCTCTTATCCTGTGAAGACCTCCTCTGCTGCAGGAGATCTCGTTGAACTCCGCGACCTCGTCTCTTCTAACATCCTTTCCCCATATAGTGATAGGTAGAGGATCGCCGCTATGACCCTTCACGGTGACAGGAGTCGAGTGGTCGCCTGTGATCGCGACGTACGTATCTTCAAGGCCTCTTAACGGCTCCAAAGAAGAATCTATCTTCTCGATGAAATCTATCTTCTGTTCAGGTAATCCATCGTGCCCTGATAGATCACATCCTTTGATATTCACGAGAACGAACTCATGTTTTTCTAAAGCGTCGATGCATGAACTTACTACGGCGTCCACGTCAGTATCCAGACCGCCTGTAGCCCCTTCTACGTCGATTATATCCATGCCTGCGAGAGAGCACACTCCTCTTACCAACGTGATCCCCGAGATCGCACCGGCATCTAATCCGTGTTTTGATCTGATATCCTCGAGATGAGGGACTTTTCCTCCACCTCTAGGGAGGATCACGTTTGCAGGAGCTTTTCCTCTTTCCTCACGTTCTTTGTTCACTGGATGGTTGGAAAGTACTTCTACGCACTTTTCAGTGAATTCGTTCAGTATTTTCGCCGTTCTTTTGTTCTCTTTCGTATCTTCTAGAGGTACGGCTTCGTGAAAAGCCACATTTTTCTCGTGAGGATCGACGTCGCTGACTTCACCATCCAGCCCTTCGCCTTTGAGCATCAAAACTGCTCTATGTTCTACCGTATCTTTAAATTCAAAATCGACGTCCAGTTTGATCTTCTGGATCGCTTCAGTAAGTTCTCCTCTTCCTTCTTTGATCCTCCCAGCCCTTCTGTCCACCACTTTACCGTCTTTCAAGGTGGCGAAGTTGCACCTGAAAGCTACGTCCTCAGCTTCTAGGCTCAATCCAGCTCCTGCCGCCTCAAAAGGCCCTCTACCTGTATAGACTTCGTAAGGATCATAGCCTAACAATGCTAGATGTCCAGTGTCGCTACCCGGTCTGATACCCGGAGCGATGGTGTCCATCAGTCCGTTTTCTCCTATCTTCGCGAAGTGATCTAAGTTAGGAGTGTCGGCGACCTGAAGAGGCGTTTTGTTATCCAACTCTCGTACCGCTCTGTCCCCAACACCATCCAATATGAACATCAATATCCTATCTGCCATAGTATTCCTCCATATATTATCATAGATATCGAGATCGAAGTGAAATTGACCATGGATTTGCTCATGAAACCTTTTCGCTCGAGGGTTGCACCGAATACACTGTCGAAATGACAACTCAAAAAGCTGATCAGAGCACCCAAGATCATAATTTTTAGTGAAAGTAGGCGAAGACCTGAAAAATAAAACATGAGTTGGGCCACTAAGAAAGTGTAAACCGGTCCTATGAATGCCCAAATCTCACCGTATAAAGATATGCCTCCGTTGGTTCCGGGTTCGACCCTCTTTAGATTCGTTATAAGGTATGTTTTATCTGAGACCATACCCATCTCAGAGGCAAGGGTATCCGAAGCTGCCGCGGCTATACTAGCCACGAAAAGGGGTAGAACCCAAGAGCTTTCTAAGAACCCAAAACTGACCAATGAGCCAGAACCGCTTAATAAAAGGATGGTCGTGGGAACCGCTCCGTTAGCTACAACGTTTCTCCAGCCCCTCTCACCTTCGAATCCTTGCTGTATCCCTCTCTCTTTTTTGTATCCGAACTCGTATCTGGTGGCCAAGAAAGCACTGAAAAGAAAGATGACCAGGAGTAAGATCAGACTGATACCGCCCTGAAAACCTATGAAAAGAGCCATGAAGAAAGCGGTAACTGCACCGTCAAGATTAAGCAGACTTTTGTAGTAAGTAATGGAAGCGAGTATGATGCAGATCAATATTATGAATATTGTCTCAACGCTCAAAATTCCCATCTTTAAATCCTACACTACCGGAGGATATAAAAGTTATGTTTTTATCTGAAGTTATATCGTATGATGTACATGAAAAGAGACTTTGAGAGAGCTTCGGAAACCTTTGACTCTATAGCGGAACATTTTGACAGGACTAGAAATAGGGCTTGGAAAGAGGTGATAGACTTTCTTGATAGGCGAGAGGGCAAACTTTTAGACATGGGCTGCGGGAACGGAAGACACCTGATAGATGCTTTGAAAAAAGGCTTTGACGTAGTGGGTGTCGACGCCTCCATCGAACTGCTTGGAATATCTTCTGATAAGATCAAAAAAGAGACTAGAGAAGAAGGATCTCCTAAAACCGCTTTAGTAAGGGCGGATGTCAAAAGATTGCCTTTAAAGAAAAATTCTTTCGACCATGTCATATATATTGCCGCGATACATCACTTGAAAAGAGGAAGGGTCGATAGTCTGAAAGAAGCGAAACGGGTTTTGAAACCCCGTGGAAATTTACTGGTTTCAAGTTGGGCACGTGAGCTCGATAGGTGGGACTTGGATAAGGAAGAGAGAGACGTTATAGTGCCTTGGCACAGAGACGACGGAGAAGTGGTAGATAGGTTCTACCATCTATACACGCTGGATGGATTGGAAAGGGACGTTAAAAGATCGGGATTGGAGGTGGTCCAAGCCTATCACTCAAGGGGCAACAATTACATAGAAGCTTTAAAAAAAGCGTAGTCGATTTTAGGAAGAATATTTATATCATTTTTAACACTGCAAAATACATGAGACGAGTCAGGTTTAAAGATGAAGACGGATCAGTCCTGATAGGGGAGATGAAGGGTGATGAGATAGAGCATGAAGATAATATATATAGGGTTGACGAGGTAGATATACTGGCACCTGTAAAGCCAACAAAGCTGGTTTGTATCGGCCTGAATTACCAAGATCATGCGGAAGAGACAGGAAGAGAGGTTCCAGACAGACCAAAATTGTTCTTGAAGACCCCTAACACCGTTGCAGCTCATCAGGATACTATAGAACTTCTTAAGGGAAAAAAGAGGATCGATCACGAAGCTGAACTCGGTGTAGTGATAGGAAAAAGGTGTAAAAACGTCGATCAGGAGGACGCGATGGATAAAGTGATGGGTTTCACTTGCGTGAACGATCTGTCAAATAGGGACGATCAGAGACGGGAACAGAACTGGGTGAGAGGTAAAGCCTTTGATAGTGCGGCACCGATAGGCCCCGTGGTCGCTGAGAAAAAACACGTCCCTAAAGACGCGGAGATCAGAGCGATAGTCAACGACGAAGTAAGACAATCTTCGACGATAGATCAATTGGCTTTTTCCATAGAAGAACTCATCGATGAGATCACAACATACATGACGTTAGAGAGAGGCGACATAATATCCACTGGCACGCCTTCCGGCGTTGGACCTATCGAAGATGGAGACGAGGTAAGTATAGATATAGAAGGGATAGGGACTTTGAGGAACCACTTCATTAAATCTTGAACACAGCATATTCAAATAGTGTTCACGAGACGAGACTCGTAACAATAGGCGATAGAATGAAGATAAGGACGTTGGGAATGATAGCGTTGATAATGGCCATCTTGAGCGTTGGTGTTCCATATACTATTTTAGGAGATATAGGTAGGATCTGGGCAAGTTATCTGTACTGGACGATTTTGACCGTTTTGACTATAGTGATAGGTTTTATCCACTTGAGAGGATGGGATGATAAAAGATGAATCCTATTTATATAGGTGCGGCGCTCACGATCTGGTTCTTCATAGGTGTTGTCATCGCATACATGGCAAGGAAGCACCTTGGAAAAGGTATGCCCGAGTTCTTTCTCGCCAACAGAAAATTGGGTGGCTTCATATCCGGCATGACCTATAGTGCAACGACTTTCAGCGCGTTCATGATGGTCGGCCTTGTCGGTTTGACATATAGTACTGGAGTCGGCGCCGTTGGATTTGAGATGATCTATATAATATTCACTATCTTGCTTTTGGTCATTTTCGCTCCACGCTTCTGGGTTGCGGGTAAAAAATACGATATAATCACGCCTCCCGAGCTCATGGCAAAAAGGTACAACAGCAGATGGGTGGGTATCGTTTCATCGATAATCTGTCTTATCATGTTGATACCCTACGCTTCAGTACAGATGATGGGTGTTGGTTTCCTTATAGAGGGGATGACTTCGACCAGCCTCCCATCCTTTCAGATCTTCGGCGTCACCGTTTCTGGTTTATATCTCATCGGCGTTTTACTCGTGGCCGGCTTCAGCGGGATAAGCGCTTTTTGGGCCGGTATGAGATCCGTTTCCTGGACCGACGCATTTCAGGCGATCATCATGTTGGGAGCTAGTGTTATCCTGGTGATCTTCGTATTCTATCATTTTTTTGGTGGCCCAGCCGGCTTCGTGACCGAGATAAGTACTGAGCAATCTCATCTGCTGGAACTCAACTGGGACTTGAGCATGTTCATAGGATTGACACTGCCATGGGCCTTTTTCGCTCTCACTAACCCGCAGGTCTCGCAGAGGATGTTCGTTTCTGATTCTGTTAAAAGCATAAAGCAGATGATAATTTACTTCTCTATATTTGCATTGGTCTATACTATAATAACGACACTATTAGGACTCTCTATCGCCGGGACAGGTCTTACAGTTACGGATCCCGATAGAGCTATGCCTGTACTCCTTGGAAATGTACCGGTACTTTTGGCCCTAGTAGTCTTCGTGAGTATATTCGCCGCCGCGACTTCTACGTTAAGTTCCGTGACTTTAACTTTGAGTTCACTGGGTTCTAGGGACCTAGTTAAAAAAGTAAAACCTTCTATATCGGAAAAACTGGAAGTGTATTCGGGGAAGATAATAATCGTGATCATACTGCTGAGCTGTATAGTGTTTGCCAACCTGAGATTGGACATGATAGCCGTGCTGTCGAGCATGGCCTCAGGGGGACTATTGGTCATGGCTCCTACAATAATTGGTTCTTTTTTCTGGAAAAGATCTACTACGGAGGGAGCTCTATCCAGCATGGTCGTCGGCGGCATAATAACCTCTTTTCTTTACCTAGCTGGAGAAGCTTATTACCCGTTAGGATGGTGGCCTTCTTTTTGGGGCCTTATAGTTACCGTTTCTATATTTGTCGGCGTGAGCTTGATGACCGAGCCGCCCGACGGTACGGAAAAATTCCTAGATGAAGTCGAAGAGGGCGTTGAAGAATACGGTATGGTTTGAACTCCGTCTCACAGTTTAACAGGTCACGTGTATCATCACCAAGGTTCTTTCGTCATCTATTCGTCTTTTTCTCTTCACAGTCAATAACGATATCGTGCTCGTATTTTTGATCGTTCACGACTATCTCGCCAAAACTAGAACATTATATATTCAACATGTTATATGAAAAGCTCCTGCGATCTTCCTATCCTTTTTAAAAAGTTCATTGTATCTCTTACAGGCTTCCCCTGTCGGGTACGATTCGACCACCATATCCAATCTTTTCGAAAGTTCAGCAGGTACTTTCATCCTACCAGAACTTCCGGTACCGATTATCAAGACATCAGGGTCATGATCTATGACTTCGTTTAGGTCCTCGATAACGACGCGATGACCGATTTTTCGCCACCATGTCGAGATCACTTTTTCATCTAAGAGTATGACGTCATCAGTGTAGTTTTTCCCATCTATGATCATACTCCCAAAGGAGTAATCTTCGATGAAGTCCGAAGGCATATTTTTGATAATTTCACATCGAGGATTAAAAACTTTTCATACCGATTTTTAACAAATCGATAATCTTTTATTATACGTCTTCTTAGGCCGTAAACGAGGAATGATAGATATGAGCAAAACGACTTTTAGCATAATAAAAGCGGACGTAGGTGGTTACCCAGGCCATGCTAGAGTCCATAACGAATTGATGGAAGTGGCGGAAAAAAAACTGAGCCAATCGGAAGATCTCATCGATCATCATGTTACACACTGCGGAGATGACCTCGAACTTTTGATGACCCACAAAGAAGGTGAAGATTCGGAAAAGATACACTCCTTGGCATGGGAAACCTTTCAAGAGGCTACCGAAAAAGCAGAAGAACTCGGACTATACGGCGCCGGGCAGGACATCTTGTCCGATGCGTTTTCCGGTAACGTACGTGGGATGGGTCCAGGTATCGCCGAGATGGAATTCACCGAAAGGAAGGCGGAACCGGTCGTAGCTTTTCTCATGGACAAAACCGAACCAGGTGCCTTTAACTATCCCATCTTCAAGATGTTTGCCGATCCATTCAATACCGCCGGATTAGTCATCGATCCTTCACTCCATATAGGATTCCGATTTGAAATATGGGATATAAAGAAAGAAAAGACAATAATGATGGAAACTCCCGAGGAACTTTATGATATGCTAGCTCTTCTAGGTGCAAAGGGTAGATTCGTCATAAAGAAGGTGTATCCCAAGAAAGAGAGTAAACTACCGGAAGACGAGCCCGTAGCTTCAGTTAGCACCGAAAAGCTCTATCAGATCGCAGGGGAGTACGTTGGCAAGGATGACCCCGTGGCCGTGGTCAGGTCTCAATCTGGACTACCGGCTCTTGGAGAGGTTCTCGAGCCCTTCGCCCATCCTTATTTGGTCTCGGGTTGGATGAGAGGAAGCCATAACGGTCCGATAATGCCAGTCTCACAAAAGGATGCAAAATGTACAAGGTTCGATGGTCCTCCCAGAGTTCTTGCCTTGGGCACACAGGTAAAGGACGGAAAATTCGACGAACCCGCGGACCTGTTCGACGATCCCGCCTTCGATCAAGTTAGGAAAAAATCGGCAGATGTGGCGGAGTACATGAGAAGACACGGTCCCTTTGAGCCGCACAGGTTACCTCTAGAGGAGATGGAGTATACTACTCTACCAAATGTGATGGACGAATTGGAAGACAGGTTCGAAGAGATGTGATCGGCTCACGGATGTGGTCGGTCTTATATCAATCCTAAAACTTTTCCTATCTTTTCTTTTTCCACTTTTCTACAGGTATCTGGATCTGACTTTTAATGTTGAGTTCGCCTTCCTCATCTTTAGAAAAATCATTTATAACTTCCATCCTGTTTCCAAAAGGTTTGTAGCCCTTTTGTTCTATCCAATCGTACATTTCTTCGTAGACCTTGGGGTAGTCTAAAGGCTCGCCCTTAAAATTCTTTGACGCGACTTTCATAGGAGGCAGGAACTTAAGCTTGTAACCATCGCCGGCCTTTCTCAATTTTTTTATCGGCTTAGCTATATCGATTCTGAACCTTTCTTCCTTCATCTCGTTGAAAGGGTGGTAATAAAACAAGATCGGTTTTCCATAGGCTTTCGCCTTTTTCTTTTTAGCCCATTTCTTTAGATCCTTGATATAATCTTTTAAAGGAAGTTCTTCTATAGGGCCTTTATACTCAAGACTGATCAGTGTCTTTTCTCCTTTTCTTTTGATTTTAGTCATCTTTAATCACTCTCCTGTTTATGATATAGTAAGAGGATGATATATAATTTATCTTTTCGAGGAAGAGATTATCGAAGGATCTATGTGCTCTTCACTTACACTGACCTTTTTCACAAGTAAAATTTTAATTATGAGTTCCATTCTTGCATCTTATAACATGGTGGGCGTGTGGCCTAGTCTGGATATGGCGACAGCCTCCTAAGCTGTAGAACGGGGGTTCGAATCCCCCTACGCCCGCTTCAGATTTTGGTCCAGAGCAAAGAATATTTATTACATAATTCATCTACATGTACAGATGACAGAAGAAAAGAGCTTGAGAGATATATTATTAGATTGGCTCGAAAAAGATAGATTCACACTCTCCACAGCTTTGATATATATCTTTCTTTTAGGAGCCTTCCGCTCTTTTTTAGATTCGCTGATAAAGGATCATGGATGGTACAACATTTACGAGATGGCCCATTACGTTTTCGTCGCTTATCCTGAATTTTTATTGGGTTCCTTGATCATCTATCTGCTGATCTATCCTTTAAATAGAAAAACCCCTATACGGAAAGTATGGAATGTGATATTGATAGGTTTTTGGCTTCTTCTTATACCACCGATAGTGGATTATTTTATCCTTGGAGAGTACGGTCCTGAAATTGGAGCTCAATATGGATATCTAGCTATGGATGAAATGCTGCCGATGCTTAGGAGCCTTATCGTGAACCCTTTTCACAGGCCAGAGGATATCGCCAGTACAGGGCAGATGGTGATGTTCTTTGCCATGATCATCGCCGCCTTGGCATATGTAGCTCTTAAGAATGATCTACCCGGGCGATTGAGGGCTTTGTTTGATGGAGGTGAGAAGAAAACTAGGTCATTTTTTGCATCTTTAGTACTCACGGCTTTGACATATTACGGATTGTTGATCACCTACTGGATCATAGGAACTCTCCAATGGATCATAAGGATAGAACCCGAAAGTATCGTTCTGTTCGATACCTTTTCGTTCACTGTAGGTGCGAAATATTACGAGTTTTTCTTTACCCACGGATACAGACAAGCGGAAGTTTTTCCAGTCGGTCCTAGAATGGGTCTAGCACAAAATTTAGCGTACAATCAAAGCAATCTATTTTTTGGATTCGTTTTTCTCGCGGTCGGCGCTTTGGTAGCGTTCGTATCGTTGTATATCAGCTATAGAAAATCCCTCTTAAAGATGCTAAAGAGCATACCTATTTTAGATTCCTCATTGCTGATCTCTGCAGGTTTTATAGGGGTAGCTTCTCTACACCTGATTGACGGTGACTTCTCTCAGGGGTGGGCAATTGATCCGTTCCATATATTACATGTACAATACGTATTATTTTGTTTCGTAGCAATTTTTTTCCTTTCTCAATTTTCATTTTTGATCGATGAAATTTTTGCTTACGATAGAGATGAAGTAAGAGATAATCCACTTTCCAACGGGGAAATTCCAAAATATCATTACAAGCAACTAGCTTCAGGATATGCGTTAAGTGCCCTTTTTATAGCCTTTGTTTTAGGATGGTGGACTCTCATATTGGCTTTGATCTGGATAGTTTTATCCTTGATCTTCTCTTCAACATCAGCTAAAAACAGGTATAATGGGATGTTCAAAGGCGGAACGCTTGCCGCTTTAGCCTTTTTGATCGGCTATTACACGCCTGGTTCATGGGTGGCTTTCATACTTGAACACGCGGAAGGAGAGTGGATATACGCTTCCAATGAAACAGTTCTTAGAACACCTCCTATCACATCCGAGACTTTTGTTATCTTACTCTGGGTAGTTATCGGTATGGTTTTTCTATCTCTTTTCAGCGTTTCTAAAACACACTTTTGGTCTAAGATATCCGAGATGGTCCCCGATACCGATCCTAGCAAACTTTATACCGCTTTTATCGTTCCGCTCTTACTCTTCCCCCTAATCTTCAATTTCTCTTTACTGTCTCTGATTTTGATAATATCTTTATCCGTAGGTACTACAGCATGGTTTTACCTTCTAGAAGATAAAAGAGTGATAAAGGCTGGGTTCTTCATCATACTAGTGCTTTTTTCACTCCTCTTGATTTAGGTCGTCTTCTTCGTGATCGACAGTATCTTCTTTATTCCACTTGTAAAGCTTAAAGGCTACGAACACGACGATCAGAACGACCATCATCACAAGAGGGCCCGGGATATCAAAATAAAAAGTGATCAAAACTCCTGTTATAGCTATAAATACGCTGAACATGATAAGTAGTATTATCCATTCTCTCAAAGTGACTTTTATCCCCATATTACTCCCGACCAAATAGTACTAGGTGATTAAAGAAAGTTAAAAGGTTTTTTTGTGTTTTATTCTTCGCTGTCTTCACTTTCGTCCTCTTCCTGTTCTTCTTCCTCTGATCCATCGCTTTCTTCGTCATCAAGCAGATCCTCATCCTCCAGATCATCTAATTCCTCTTCGATATCTCCTTCGTCCTCATCTTGTACGTACTCTTCTATGAACCTTATCCGTTTGACGTCTAGATGATCTCTCAAGTCGCCTACGACCCTGTATTTTGCCACGAACCAGTTTTGATCATACTTGCATTGTTCTGGTAGTGTGATATCTAATCCGTCCTCGGTTTCTTTCACCTTGAAATCGCTGTCATTATAGTCCATTATCAATATGCCTTCAGCTATCTCTTCCAGACTTTCTGGTTTATCGACGATCTTGAAATCGTATTTCAAGGTCTTACCGGCGAGAGGATGGTTGAAGTCTATTCTCACCCTACCTGCGGTGGCTTGGATGATGGTTCCGCGTCGATTATCGATCTCGACTTCTTTACCTTCAACCGGGTCGATGTCTCTTCTCTTCATCTCCCTTCTGCTGAAGAGTTCGATGTTTTCGGGATCCCGCATACCTATGCCCTTTTCGGGAGGCACCTCCACTGAATCTTCTTCATCGACTCCTTTTTCCATCAGAGCTTCTTCAAAACCCTCTGTTAAATGCCCACCACCCAATAGGATGGGTCTAGCACCATAAATCTCACCCTCTTCATATATATCATTCTCCTTGGCCTTCTCATCGTCGGTAGTATCGAAGAGGAGGGGTTCTTCGTCTTCTTCATCTGGCATTATCCAGATATCATAATCCACGTAAATTAGATCTCCTTCTTGCATTTGGAGCACCTATGGGGTGTAAAACTCACTCCTTTTTAATACTTTTCGCCCGACCGTTAACCTTATTCATCACCTTCGGAGTAAAGGCAGATATGGATTTCAAGATAACACCTGTGCTGAACGCCGAACAGCTATTAGACAAGGCCTTTGGACGGGCTTCTAAAAAGACCAAAAGAGGAAATACGCCTATCGAGAGGAAAAAGAAAACGGTCTCAGCGAAATTAAATTCTATTGCTCATACCATAGAAGATACCATAGGGCGATACGAAGATGAATTTCCAACTTTGGAAGCGTTGCCTGAATTTTATCGTGAAATCATAGATATCACCATCGGTCTCGACGATTTCAAGAGGAGCATCGGGGCCATAAACTGGGCCAAACGGAGGGTGAAAAGAACGATGATGGAGGCCGCTAGAGAAGTCGTTTCCGAAGATGACTTGGACGAGATAGAGAGGATCAGGAGGAAAGCCTATGCCAGAACCGACTCTTTTCTGAAGCAGGTGAACGGGGAGTTAAAGTTTCTAGAGGCGGCTAGGAAAAAATTGAATTCACTGCCGGATATTCGAACGGAAGAACCGACTGTGGTGGTAGCAGGATACCCTAACGTGGGGAAATCGGAGCTGGTTTCCAAGATATCAAGCGGTAAACCTAAGATCGCTACCTATCCGTTCACGACCAAAGAAGTGGGCATAGGCCATTTTTACTTAGGTTATCAAAAATGCCAGCTGCTCGACACTCCTGGTATGCTTGATCGTCCTAAGGAGGAAAGAAATGAGATAGAATTGCAGGCGGTTAAAGCTATAGAGAGTCTTGCCGATGTTATCGTCTTTCTTTACGATCCTACGGAAACATGTGGCTATCCCATGGAGAAGCAGGAAAAGCTCTGTCAAGAGATCAAAGAGGATATGTCGGAAATAGGGTTGATCGAAGTAGAAAACAAGATGGATATACAGGAGAGCGAGACGGACAGGCTGAAGATATCGGCTTTGAAAGAGGATAATCTTGAAGAACTCAAGGAAAAGATAAAGAGTATACTGAATAAAAGATATCCTGTAGAGGACATAGAAGATGATGATCTGGAGTTTTTCACCGAAGCCGACGAAGCTCCTTCAAGGCCTTTTCCCGAATTTGGCGGGGAGGACAAAGAGTTCTGATCAGCTCTTTTTGCTTTCGGAAGGTCTTGATTTTTCTGCGCCTTTTCCCCTGCTCCTCAGCCCTCTAGACTTTTTACCGGCTGAGGTTTTTCCACGGAAAGCCCTGCCTTTTTGTTTTTGATCACAGATCCAATTTATATCGGAGTCGTTCTTGATAGAAGGATGGTCCGGGTCCACCATTATGACTTCGAAGTACTTGTTCCGGCCGTCCTCTCCTACCCAGTAAGAGTTCAGAACTCTCAGATTGGGATATTTTTTCGAGGTCCTTTCCTCCGCGATCCACTGGAGGTTCTTTTTGGGCGTGATCTTCTTGACACCCATGCGTCTAGGTCCTCTGCCGCCGGTGGGTCTAGATTTTCTTAGGTTACCTCTTCTCACCTTGGCCCTTGCAAGAACAAAACCCTGCTTTGCTTTGTAGCCCAATTTTCGAGCCTTGTCTAATCTAGTTGGCCTATCTATCCTTATGAAATTGTCTTCTCTTCTCCATCTCTTTAAACGATTGCGCTGGAGTTCCTTCAAAAAACCTTCTTTTGGCTTTTCCCAGGCCTTTTCGATGTACTTGTACATGCTCGGATGCGTTTCGACAGTCTCTTCTTCTTTTTCTTCGCCGCTGAATTCTTCAGACATATTTATCACGTTCTTCTCGTTTATGGATTCACCCTGAATAGGGCACATCTCCTGCGGGTCATACCCCGCGACTTGGCTAACTTTTACATGCATGTAGTATATATTAGTTGTGTAAGAACTTAAATCAAACGGTAAACAGGTACGGGGGTAATTTTTAATACCACTCCCATAATTGGCTACTGTTATAATCCTTATACAAGGTGAATCGTATGAAAGTACACAGAGTAAAGGGAAAATTCAGAATGGGAAAAAGGAAAGGAGAGTTCCAGCGCTTTTCCAAAGAGATCATAAGCGAGACGAGAGAAGAAGCCATAGAGAAAGTCTACTCACTGTTTGGTAGTAAGCACCGTACTAAGAGAACGAACATAAAGATCTACGCTACCGAGGAAGTAAGCGAGGACGAAGTAGAGGATTATTTGATAAGAACCAAGATTGAAAAGGAGGCATGAATAGAGTGGTTAACCAACATGAGTTACAGCAAAAAGTATCGACCTTGGAAGCAATGAGGAATCAAGTGGAAGCTCTGCAGCAGCAGAAAGAGTTATTGAACGAAAAGATCAAAAGACACGACGAAGCCAAAAAGACAATGGAGAACTACAAAAAAGAAGACGAGGGTGCAGAAGTTTTGGTACCTGTAGGGGCCGATTCCTATATATATACTGAAGTCAGCAACAACGAACAGGTCTTGATAGGGCTCGGTGCCGAACTTTCGGCCGAAAGGGAAATAGAAGACGCATTGGAGATAATCGATAGAAAGAAGGATAAGATCGGAGACGAAAAGCAGGAACTTCAGGAAGATATAGATGAATTGAACGAGAGCGCAGACGAACTTGAAAATGAGGTCAGACAGGAATATCAGGAACTGCAGAGAAAGCAGCAGGAACAGCAACAAGGCGGCGGACAGGTCTTACGTTAGGATCAGCAGGCCATGAAGGCGAATTCACACTTTGATCAGATGTAAATATGTTTGAGAAATTAAAAGATAAGTTATCCGGATTGACGAAATCTAGCAAAAAGGAGGTGGGGGAGTCACCGGAAGAAGCCTTTGTCGACGGATGGGGCTCGAAGATAAAAGAGAGTAAGATAGAAGACATCCTTTGGGATCTGAAAGTATCTCTTCTAGAGGCCGATGTGGCTTTACCGGTTGCTGAAGAGATCCAGGAAACTGTCAAGGAAGATCTTGTAGGGGAGAAGATAAGCCGGAAGTACGAGATGAAAGAGGTCGTCGAAGCTAGTTTAAAAAAAGCGGTTAGATCCGCACTTAAAGTCGAAGAGATCGACTTCGACGAAGAGATCGAAAAGGCGGATAAACCCTTTTCTATAATGTTCGTCGGAGTGAACGGGACCGGTAAAACTACGACCATCGCAAAGATAGCTAAAAGGATGCTGGATCAAGATTACAGTTGTGTTCTCGCAGCTTCAGATACTTTTAGAGCCGGAGCCCTAGAACAGATACAGCAGCACGGCGACAACCTCGGCGTGAAAGTGATAAAGCATTCTAAAGGCAGTGACCCGGCTGCCGTTGCATATGATGCTCTGGAACATGCTGAAGCAAGGGGTAAGGACGTTGTTCTGATCGATACGGCGGGCAGGATGCAGACCAATCAAAATTTGATGAACGAGATGGAGAAGATCAAGAGGGTTGCAGAACCAGATATGATAATCTTCGTAGGCGATGCTCTAGCAGGTAACGACGCCGTAGAACAGGCTAAAGAGTTCGAAAAGTCCGTAGGCATAGACGGTGTGATCTTAACCAAAATCGACGCCGACGCTAAAGGAGGCGCAGCATTATCCATAGGGCACGCAGTGGGAAGGCCGATGCTATTCGTTGGGACCGGCGAGGATTACAGTGACCTCGTCGAGTTCAACGCTAGATGGATGACTAACAGACTTTTCAACGGCTGAACTTGTTTCTATACTTTATTTTGAACATGGAAGAGAATGAAAAAGAGAAAAGATGGATCAAATTATCGAAGATCCTGCCCAGCGAGCTGTATCTCAGTTCTCAAAGGTTGAAATATGTAGAAGAAAACAAAGTAGATATAGGTCCGCTGCCGGTCAAATATATCGGTGATAAGCTCTTTTTTACCGACGGTCATCACCGAGCTTTTACACTCTGGAAAAGAGGGGAACACGAAGTCGAAGTCTATGAAGACAAAGAGGATATGGACTGGCTGGAATACTTGATCTGTGTTGATTGGTGTGAAAAGGAAGGTTTGGAATCTATTGCGGATCTAAAAGATAGGATAGTAGAAGAGGGAAAGTTCAAAGAGTTGTGGATAGAAAGATGCCAGAAGATGCACGATCGCGTCGATGAAGATGTATTCCGATTTGTTCAATTCCAAGAAGAGGATGATCCGGATGTGAAAAGCGATATTTGTAAAAAGATATTAGATGAACTTACTGAATATTTCGGCATTGAGAAAGCCGTAGGGGATCATATTAGAAAAGTTAGAGACATGTATTTTGTATCCGCTAGAATAGGGACCACGGTCGTGGGCTTTATAGCTCTAAAAGACCACAACGAATTCACCGGCGAGATCTACGTAGTGGGTGTGCGTGAAGAACTTCAAGGTAGAGGTATAGGGAAGAGGCTGGTCGAGGAGATAGAAGATGAAGCTGAAGATCAGGGAAAGAAGTACCTCACTGTTAAAACTCTAGCGCCGTCTCATCCCGACCAAGGTTATAGAAAGACTAGAGCGTTCTATCGATCCAGGGGATTCATACCGTTGGAGGAGCTACCTACTCTATGGGATGAAGGCAATCCTTGTCTGTTCATGGTAAAAGCGTTAAGATGATATAGCTGTTCTTTTCAACAAAGACTATTTTTTCCGCAGATAGGCGATCCCGTCTGGATGTATGCCCGCGTCTATACGTTCAGGTTTTTCTTCCAATTTTTTAACATCGATGATGGAGATATCGTTTGTTTTGTTATTTGCAACGTACGCTTTTTCGCCCGAATGATCGAAGACGACACCTCCAGGCCATACTCCAACAGGTATCCTTTTCATCTCCCAGGGAACTTTATCTCCATCACGGTCAAAATCCGTTTTTACTACAGAAACATCGTTGGATTCCCTGTTAGGGATGAAAGCGTACTTTTCGTCTGGTGAGAAAATTATCCTGATGGGCGTTGTTCCGAGCCTTCTTTTGTACTCCACTTCGTACATATCAGCGTCGATAACATACAAGGTTCCATCTTTCTGGTTAGCTACATAAAGCATTTCGCTCTCGGAATGAAAGGCGGTGCCTTCAGGTCCTTCACCTACTGGGAAATGATTGACCACTTTTTCCTTTTCGACGTCTATCACTGTGATGTTATCGCTTCCTATGTTAGGTACGTAAACTTTATTCTCGTCTTCGGAGAAAGTGATCATATGGGAATGTTCTTGATAGGTTGGGAAATGCTTCTTGATCTTGTCCGTAGAAGTGTCTATTATGAAGATCATACTGCTGTAGGTGGAAGCTACATACAGCTTACTCCCGTCTTTGGTCAATCCTACGCCGTGGGGGAACTCAAAATCCCCGTGCTCTATTTTATCTACGATCTTGAAGTCTTCGTTATCCATAACGTTGATCTCGTTTCCTAGAGAGCAAGTGATGTATGATTTTTTACCGTCAGGCGTCACTGCAATCTCGTGTGGATTGTGTCCTGTTTCTACCCTCCTAATTTCTTCTCTTTTTTCCAGGTCTATTATTGAAACACTATCTTCATCCTTATTCAGAACTATCAAATACTCATCCAATTCATCCATCTTTTTACCTCAAGGCTGTATGAAGACTACTCCTATCTAATTCTTTTTGAAAGAAACCGGTTAAAATATTGCCAAGGCGAAAAAGATAAAAACGATGTCGTCCTTGAGGTATATGGGTGCTATCTTGAAGCACAAAAGAAAAAGTAAAAGAAAGAAGAAAAAAACTTGTGATGTGAAAGGCTGTGACGAAGACAAGAGAAAATCACTTTCCGCTAAGAAAGTTACCAAGAAAACAGACTTGAAAATAGATAGTTCGGGAAGAAAGGCATATCTGTGCAAAGAACATTACAAAGAATACAAAAAAGCAACTAAAGATGAAAGAACTACCAAAAGGTTGAACTGGGATTGACTAGTTTCCGCCAAACCACAAACCCTCATAGGATTTTGAGTGTGAGATCTCTCCCTAAGAACTATTACAAAAGTACAAAAGGGAAAAGTTCTTTTAGGGTTGTGTTACTTTGCTATGATATAGTGAAGGTTGTGAACCCAACCGAAACCGATATGTGATCAATATGTACGGAAGAATTTCCCCCTCGTCTAATTGCGCGATGGAAAAGAAATCTACAATGATAAACCTGCTACTCTTCCTGCTATTTGCCCTTATATTTGAACCCGAGAAGGCAAAAAGAGTAAAGCTTCCACGAACACAGGTTGAGGAGCATAAAACTAGAGGTAAGAAAGGAGAAGAATGGATATCTGAATATACAAAGGCCCCGGCTTTGGAAAATGAATATCAAGAAGTCGTAGAGTTAAATCCTATAAAAGAGCCCTTCAGCTACGCTCGCATAATCTACGATGAAGAAAAAAATGAACACATATATCAGGGTATAGAGCCCACTCTACGGGAAGATGAGAAAAAACTTTTGGAGAAGATCAAGGACACTCTAGACAGGACTCTTTCTTACGAATGGAGAACAATGCAGACAAAGGATAAAGAGGAGTTTATTAAAGAGTCCGTCAAAAGCTATATCGAGAGTAGAGGCATGAGAATAAATGATATGACTGAGAATAGGATACTATACCACATAGTTAGAGATTACGTTAGATACGGTCCCTTGGATATTCTGATGAACGATGAGAACGTGGAGGACATATCCTGTGACGGGATCGGTATCCCTATCTTCATTTATCATTCAAAATACGAATCTATAAAGACAGACGTCAAGTTCGAAAATGAGGAAATACTCAATTCCTATATAATTCAACTGGGTCAGCGATGCGGTAAACAGGTCTCGGTATCGCAGCCTATATTGGACGGGACCACTAGAGAAGGGCACAGAGTTCAGGCTACTTACGCCGATGAAGTCTCGACTAGGGGTTCCTCTATCACGATAAGGCGATTTAAAGAAGAACCGTTCACGCCTGTGAAGTTGATAAAATATAACACTGCTAATCCAGAGATGATAGCTTATCTCTGGCTCATGGTCGAAAACGAAAAATCATCTATCGTTGCAGGGGGTACGGCATGTGGAAAAACGGCCACTTTGAACTCCTACACTCTTTTCATCCCTCCGGGGTTGAAGATAGTTTCTTTGGAAGATACCAGAGAGATCAATCTCCCCCACGAGAATTGGATCCCAAGCACCACACGTTCCGGAACAACCATGAGTCAGGGGAAGGGAAGGGATCCAGGCGAAGTCAACATGTACGATCTGGTCAGGAACGCTTTGAGGCAGAGACCCGACTATATAATCGTTGGAGAGGTTAGAGGTAAAGAGGCTCATACTATGTTCCAGGCTATGGCTACGGGCCACGTTACATACAGTACAATGCACGCGGATTCTGTACAATCCATGGTACACAGGTTGGAGAATCCTCCCATCAATTGTCCTAGAGTTTTACTCACGGCTCTCAGATTCGTCATAATCCAGACCTTTGCTAGAGTCGAGGACGAGCAGGTTAGAAGGATACGAGAGATAACTGAGATAGTGGGTTTCGAGCCGGAGAGCGATGAGCTCATCACCAACACCGTTTTCAAGTGGAACAGGCAAAACGACAGTTTCAGCTGGCAAGGTCACAGTTATAACTTTGATGAGATCATGACGGCAAACAATTGGACCCAGGAAGAGATGATGGAAGAGCACGAAAAAAGGACCGAAGTCATTGAATTTTTAGTTGAAGAGGACATGACGCATTATAAGGATATCTCCAGGATCATCACATCTTATTATAAAGAACCAGATGAAACTCTAGCAAGGATAAGAAGAAAGAGAGGTGAAGATTGATGGCTGAGAGCGGCGACGTATTCAGCGGATTCGAGTTCAAGGACGAATCATTTTTCTCTTCGAAGAGGGCCGAAGTTACGGATCATATAGAAAAATACGGTCCCCACGTAAAAAGACTGCCTAAAGACGCGGTGCCTGAGTATCTTACGCTCACACCGTATCAAAAATTCTGCTGGAAGATGCTGGGGCCCTTGGTTGAGAGAAAGGACGTTCACGACGAGGAACTCGAGGCCAATCTCACGAGAGCTCATATGAAGATACGTGTTGAGGAGTATATCGCATATGTTTGGATGAGTACCGCTTTAGCAGCATTAGGCGGGCTGATAGGCGCTGTTATTTTAGCTCTCGCACTGTCTCCAGTTCTTGGTCTTTTATCTTACCTTCTAGCCATTTTGACCGTCGTGTTGGTTCCAGCGGCTGCTTATATGGGCTTAAAATCTGCACCATCTTTTAAAGCAAACAGTAGGGGCAACAAGATAGACAAGAAACTTTCTAATGCGATGAGTTTCATCGCCTCTATGTCCTCTGCCAACATAAATATAGATATGATATTTAAAGAATTGTCTAAGCAGCCTCTTTACGGCGAAGTTTGTGAAGAAGCAAAATTGATAACAAGAGACACCGAAATCCTGGGGATAGACATATTGAACGCTCTAGAAAGAGCTGCTGACAGATGTCCCTCGGATAATTTTAGAGAATTTCTTCAGGGAGTGATAACCACTTCCACATCCGGTGGACAATTGAAACCTTATTTCAAAAGTAAGATGGAAGAGTATCAGGACGAGAGACGGTTGATGGTAAAACAAAACATGGAAACTCTGGGGATGTTGGCCGAGTCCTTCGTCACCGTTGTGGTCGCGTTCCCATTGTTCTTAGTGGTCATCATGGCTATAATGTCTTTGATGGGTATGGGCGCCGGTGATCCCATACCGTTACTTTATGCGATCGTGGGTATAATGATCCCTGGATCACAGGCAGGATTTATAGCCATAATATGGATGATAAATCAGGATTAAGAATGTAGAAGATAAAGATATGAAGTGATAATATGCCTCGCAAAGAAAAAAGAACTCCGTTCGAGAAATTACTGACGCTTGGATATACTAAAGAGGTACTCATCGGTTCGACAATAGGTGCTGCTATAATGTTGTTCATAGCACTTCTTTCATACCTAGAAGCAGGACCCATACCTCTTGAACCGTTGGATTGGTCGATGATAGCGTCTATGGTCTTCTTCGGACCCGTGGGCATCTACGTGAGTTATAAACAAAAGCAGATAGAGCAAATAGAAAGAAGACTTCCGGATTTTCTTAGAGACGTTTCAGAGGCAGGAAGATTCGGTATGACTCTTGCTGACGCTATCGTAGTTTCTGCCGGAGGACGCTACGGAGAATTGACCCCCGAGATAAGGAAGATGGCGGCTCAGATCCAGTGGGGCGTTCCTGCAAATAAGGCTTTAAATCTTTTTGCAGAAAGGGTTGACACTCCATTGGTGAACAGGGTTGTCGCCATAATCGCTAAAGCCAATCAGGCAGGCGGTAACGTAGCGGACGTATTGACTATGGTCTCTCAAGACGCTAAAAAGGTTCATCAGTCTGAGGATGAACAGAGGATCGCTATGACGTCTTATCTTGCGGTCATCTACGTTTCATTCGCAGTTTTCATCGTGGTTATAATAATACTTAACACCCAGTTCTTAGCTCAGATGGAGCAGGCCGGGGCCGATGTCGAACTAGAGGACGACGTAGCCCAGGAAGCGCCAGGAGGTATGGGCGGTGCAGAGATCCAGGTGCAGCATATCCCTGTCATACAGTATATCTTCACCCTCGCCGTTTTCGCACATGCAGTGGGAGACGGTATAGTGGCAGGCGTACTTCAAACTGGTAAGATCACCAACGGGATGAAGCACAGCTTTATATTGGTTCTAATAGGCTTTGTAGCATTGAGGATAATGTATGGAGGAATAGGATTACTTCTGTGAGATGATTAATATGGCAACGAGTATCGGAGAAAAGTTGGATAGGATAATAGGAACAAAAAAGCCGAAAAAAGTTTACGTTCCAGCGGGTGAGTCCGATAAATCCGCCTACCGAGGCGAGATCACGGAAGTCCCCAAGATCGCAGAAGAGAACGTCAAAGAGATAGAGACAAATGCGGTTGATGATCCTTACACCTACGTTCGTATCAAGTATGATAATACATCTAACGAATACATATACGAAGTAATCGAGCCGCAACTGAGCGAAGAGGAAGAAGAAGTATTGAAAGCGGTAAAAGACCAGATAGTGGATAGAGTCGAGCTGATCTCCCTTGAAAGCAAAGAAGAAGAAGAGGAATATCTTGAGCACAAGACCAAAGAGATAATCAGAGACCTAGACATCACATTGAGGAGAGAATCTAAAGAAAGGATCTTGTATTATGTGAAAAGGGATTTTCTTGGATTCGGTCCCATCGACGTGATGATGAACGACGCGGATCCGGAAGATATCTCCTGCGACGGTGTGGGCATCCCCATTTACGTCTTCCACAGGAAATATGGTTCGATGAAATCTAACGTATCTTTCGATGATGCGGAAGAACTGGATAATTACGTTATATGGTTGGCGCAGAGGAGTGGTAAACACATCTCAGTGGCGGACCCCATGTTAGATGCTACCATGCCCGACGGTTCTCGTTTGCAGGAAACCCTGGGTACTCACGTGACTCAGAAAGGATCTTCGTTCACCATCCGACGTTTCGAAGAGGAACCTTATACCCCAATCAATCTTATCAATTTCCAAACTTTCAATCCAGAGATGATGGCGTATGCTTGGATAGCCATCGAGAATGGACAATCTATGCTGATATGTGGGGGTACTGCGTCCGGTAAAACAACAACTTTGAACGCGATCTTACTTTTCATACCCCCTCAACAGAAGATCGTCAGTATCGAAGATACCCGTGAATTGAACCTGCCGCATGAAAATTGGGTTCCACTTCTCACTCGGAGCGGTTTTGGAGAGGTAGATGAATCCACTGGGAAAAAGGCCGGCGAGATAGACATGTATCAGCTGCTGCAGGCAGCGCTGAGACAGCGGCCCCAATACATGATGGTCGGTGAGGTAAGAGGTGAAGAGGCTTACGTGGTATTTCAGGCCATGGCTACGGGTAAAAGCGCTTATACCACTTTCCACGCCGATGACGTCCAGACCATGGTGAACAGGATGGAGAACGACCCCATCAATCTACCGAGAGCTCTTGTAGGCGCTTTAGACATAGTTGCTCTACAAGCGAAGGTAAAAGTTGGCACCAAGATGGTTAGAAGGGTCAAGGCTATGACGGAGATAGTAGGTGCCGATCCAGATTCTGGAGAGTTGATAACGAACAAAGCTTACACATGGAATCCCGCTGATGATTCCTTCAACTACAGCGGTCATAGTTATATTTATGATAAAGTGGCTCAATCGAAGAATTGGAGTCAAAGAGAGATGGAAAGAGAAGTGAAAAGAAGGAAAATAGTACTCGAATATCTAGACCAGGAAGAGATATACAACTATCGTGACTTCGCACAGGTGGTCACCACCTATTATAGAGATAAAGAAAAGGTGTTGAAGAAAGCCAAAAGCAAATTGGACGATTATAAGAAAAAGGAATTTAGCAGGTCTTGAGAGGTAGTTCACATGTCATCGAAGAAAAAAGATGGAATAATAAAGAGGAGAAGTGTAGAAGAATCGGAAGAGGGAGTTGCAACCACAGTAGGTACCATCATGGCTCTCTTGGTATTTTTGAGCCTTCTATCGTTGATCACTCAACAGTACGTTCCTGTTTGGATGGAGGATAACGAGGCCTATCACATGGAGGATGTTAAAGGGCAGTTCGCGGAGATGAAGGGCGGTATAGACAGCTTGATATTGAATGATCAAATGGGATATCCCCGCTATTCTTCGGTAAGGCTTGGTGCCGAGGGCATACCTCTTTTCGCTAGCAGCAGTCCAGGCGTGCTCAGATTACGTCCTCGTTGGTCGGCTGAGGAAGATAGGGGCATGAGAGTGAATTGGACACACGCAGGAGAGGAGACAATACTGCGGAGTTCAGGCAATCTCTCACTTAGGGCTTATAACAGATATTTTGAAGAGCAGACCATCATATATGAGCATGGGTCTATACTCTTAGAGCAGGACGAAGGCGAAGTGATGAGAGCACGACCACCCATATCGATAGAAGAGATCGGTGGAGACTACAGGATCAGACTCACCATGGTCGATTTGATGGGCAGCGAGAGAGATATAGGTGGCAGAGGTACGGTAGGTGTGACTAGCGAACTAGTGAGTTCCTTCCGTAATTCATACGACGATCCTGGGAACTTCTCTTTCGAGCTGACAACGGCTTACCCCGAAGTATGGAGAAGGTATTTCGAGAATGAAACAGACCTTCCTGCGGACAATGTAGGGATCAACGGAAACACCGTAGAACTCAACTTTGACGAGGAACATGTTTACGAACTGGACATCGTGAGAGCAAGGATCGAGGTCGAGTTGATACTGTGATCTAATATATGATCTATAGACAAAGATCATCGGGGTAGAACACTGGTCGAGACTAGGACTTTTTTTACCACTCCTCGAGCACAGCTCTGCGGATATGCGTGGATTAGCCATCCCTTTATCCTCGAGCATAGCTCTGCGGATATGCGTGGATTGAAAAAAATCTTGAACATTCCAAAATTATATAAAGGATATTTTTGTTCTTCCAAATCCCATGACCAAGGGTTTGACATCCAAGGCCGCCGAAGAGAGGCTGGATAAATATGGACCTAATGAATTAGAGACGGGTGAAGAGACAACACCTTTAGATGTACTTTTGGATCAATTTAAGGAGAACATCTTGATCTGGATATTGATGGTCGCCGCTATCGCATCCTATGCAGCTAATGAGATGGCCGAGTTCTATTTTGTTGTTTCAATAATCATAATTGTCGCGGCAATGGGCTTCATACAGGAATGGAAAGCAGAAAAATCCATGCAGGAACTACAGAAGATGGCCGCTCCGGCTGTCGAGGTATATAGAGATGGAAAGATCAAAGAGATAGAGAGTAAAAATTTGGTACCTGGTGATGTGGTGACTTTGGAGATGGGGAATAAAGTTCCAGCGGATGCCGAGGTGATCCAATCTAATAACCTTAAAGTGGACGAATCTATCTTAACGGGTGAGAGCGAATCGGTGACCAAACATGATGGCGATGAGATCTATTCAGGAACAGTGGTTTCAAGGGGAAGATCTGAAGCTAAGATCACTAGAACGGGAATGGAAACTAAACTTGGAGAGATAGCGGGAGAACTTCAAGAAGAAACTGTAGATACACCTTTACAGAGAAAGACCAAAG